>JALNZJ010000055.1 GCA_023229485.1 bacterium
TCGGAAGTAGTAGCCGAAAGAATAAAATCATCTGCAGATACTTTTTTATAAGAATAACCAACCCCTGTCGCTGGATCTTTTGGGTAAACAGTAAAACCTTGACTTGCCAATCTTGATTGGATACCAGAACAATTATTACCCAATTCACAATCACTATCTACCGGAAGAGTTCCATCTTGAGTTTTAGTAATTAAAATTTTCGTAACCAATTGATTGATATCTGCTTTTCTTCTAGCATCATTAGCACTATTGGTTGCATTAGTCATAGAAACAATAATAATGCCAGCGAGAATGCCGACAATTGCAATAACAACCAGTAATTCGATTAAAGTAAAACTATCTTTTTTATACATAATCCACATTATATCAAATAATATTCATGAATAATTATAACCAATAACTATCTTATTAAAATTATAATACTGCAGTTACTCCATCTATGACGCCCTTGCCACTACCAATAGTATTCAAGATATCAATAACGGTCAAGCACTCCTTGCATATATTTAAAGTTAATATATTAAAATCATTATACCATAAATCTACAAAAAAATTTACAAAAGTATTCAAGCAATAAAGTATTTGCAAAAAAATAAAACACCATTCAAAATAAGGTGTTATTTATGTTTTTTCATTAATTCTACAGCAGCCAACTTGCGATTATTCTTATTTGGATTGTCTCGGCTAACAAAAATTCTCAAAATGAGTAATTCCTGCATTGGAGATATAAACCCTGCCTTAACGCAATGCATAAAATCCTTAAAACCATAAAAAATAGCAGCTGAAGCTGGTAAGCCTTCTTTTGTCTTACCATTCACAATGCCTACAATAATAGCCGAATATTCTTGATTACAAATATTGACATTATATGTTGCCGGAATTGGCTGAACATTCTCTATAATCGGAATAGGCTTTCCATTCTTTAGAACTCCAACATAACCAGTTTGATTTTTTATTCTTTTAGCGAGAAAAGAACGTCTCCAAGTTTCATTTCCGGGAGATAAATCACCCTTTGAAACTTTTCCTCCAGGAAGATATATTCCTGAAATTTCTTCCTTCTTTTTTATTACTAAGAGAATTCTACCTCTTTTGTCAAAACAACCCGCAAACAAAAAACGTTTTAATTTCATAATGTGCCTCAATCTAGCAATTGCTAAATCACCACAAGACTATCATTAAAAAATTATAACGTCAATCAGCTCCTTTTCAATTTTTATTATACTTTTAAAATTACTATTTTTTATAAAAACAGAAGTCAAAAAATTTTTATTTACATTATTAATGATACCTACCTCAACTAAAATGACAAAAATGTGTAGTCCCCAAAGCTCGCAATGGTACAAAACAAATTGCTATTTATTATAAATAAAAACATACTTAATATAGTGACCTAGTTAGTAAACGCTTTTACTTCAAAAATTGATCTCGTCCATTAATTTATGAAATAAAATATTTTTAAGATTAAAAACGTAAAAAATTATAATGGAAAAAATAAATTTAAATATATGGCACTGGGTAATAATTACAATAGTTATTATCGCCGTTGCGACAATTATATTTCTCGTTTTTCAAAATAATCAGACAAACAATCCCATACTAAATACCATAACACCAAATAGTTCCGTTACAGAAAATACGACAACGCCCGAAACAACAACAACAACCGAACCAGAGTCAATTCAAAACACTAGCCCTCAAGGAACTAAGGTTACTGCCGCATCAATATCTTATGCAAATGCTTTGATAAAGTATGCCGACAGAAGAATCCAGCTTGATACAAGTTGCCAAGCTCATCCAAGTAATGTAACTTATAAAGACAATACTGGCATTATGATTGACAATCGATCTCCAAAAACTCGTACTGTTAAAGTCGGAACGACTTTTACTATAAAACCGTATGAATTTAAAATCATTGTACTTCCCGATATTTACCTAAAATCAAAAACTATTCTAGTCGACTGCGATCAATCTCAAAATGTAGCCACGATTCTAATCCAAGAATAGTCTTATCTCTTTTATAGCTAAAAAAGACATCTATTAAGATGTCTTTTTTTATTCTCCAGTTCTTACAGTAAGTCCCTATTTTAAAATAAAAAAATAGCCATTTATGATGACTATCCACAACTAGATATCCAACCTGGAGTATTCGCTAAAACAATAGCAAGTACCTCTGGATGTCCATGAATTTCCGTTCTACCACACTGCCGACACACCCGAGCACGATATTTCCATGTTTGCCCAGTCATATTTTCGCTCCAACTACTCATACACTTCCACCTATGAGGACAGACCTTCTTTCCTCCTCTTAAGGTTAGCTTTATTTTTTTCATTCAAAGCACCTCTTTGTTACTAAGTAATAAAATAGTCCTATATCCAAAACATGTCAAATTATTTAGTCCCGAAAATAAATACTTAAAAAAACATCTTAACAATATACATAAACAAAGCCCCAGCTGCAAAACTTGTTAAAGCTAATATATAATTTTGATATTTCATATTTTTTTATATATTTTTATTAATATTTAAAAAATTTATTAATACCTCTAAGCATTGTGGTAATTTTAAAAACCCAGCCGATCCATTAAGATGCTTGCCATTAGGAATAACTATAAATTTACCATTTAATTCTCTAGCAATTTCTTCTCCATCAACCATAGGCACAACCGAATCATCATCTCCTTGAATAACTGCAATCTCCAAGTTTTTGTTTTTTAATAAATTCCAGTTTATCGTGTCTTTAAAAAATGTAAATATATTTTTTGTTTCATCTTTCTCATAAAAGTTACAAGGCGTAGATACCAAAATTACACCTTTAATATTTTTACAAAAACATTTTTCCATATAACGTAAAATAGCTAAACCGCCTAAGCTATGTCCAACTAAAAAAACCTCGTCATCTTTGTTGCATCTTTCAATATACCTATCCATTTCTTCAAGCCATTCACTTAGTATTGGGTTATCCGAATTTGGCATAGACAATGCAAGTGCATATATGTCCAGTTTTTGCAGTTCGGACATTAGCCAAGGTCTCCATCCCCCATTTGGATTCCCATTAAGGCCATGTATTAAAAATACCTTTTTCATATATTTCTATAATACTATTCTTTTAATTACTATATCACAAAAACCAATCGAGTCGGTTTAATAAAATCAAGAATTTTGCGGAAGAATTAAAACAATGCACCTTCATGTAAAAAACGAACGGCACTCAGGATTTTATCTCGACCCTTTTTCTTAATTCGTCTATGACAGCTTTCTGCCAATATTTCATAGAAAACCAACCAATCAACGGTTGTGCAACAATACGAAGCCAGCGTTTATGGATGACGACTTGATAAGTGTAATCTATCATAGTTCCTTCTGGGTCTTCAGAGAGCAAAAATTCTTCATGACCAGAAGTTCCAAATTTAGGGTTTTCATTATCAGAAATAAACCCCTTTTCAGGAAGAATCTGAGTTTTCATTTTTACTGGAAAGTTTTGGCCAAACGATTTAACAGTCACGTCCATTTCCAAACTATTTCCTTCATGCTTTATAACTTGTAGAGATTCCGCAACTTTCGGAAAATACTCAGGCCATTTTTCAAATGTAGTCATTACACTAAACACCTCCATTAAAGGAGCCTTGATGAGCCATTTGGCATGCAGGGTAATGTTTTTTTTCATACAATAATTATACTAAAAATTATAGTCATCCACAATGCGAGTCAGAAAAACACGGATAAAACCAAACTAAAATCGTTTTATCTATAGGCCCAACCCAACAAAAAAAATAAAAATACTACCACAAATAATAATGAGTCCAATTATGTAGTCGGCGATTACTCGTTTTTTCCCAGCCCTTATAGCTATCGGTTTTTTAAAGATAAAATATATTCCAACTAAAACAACATAGACAGATAAGGCAAACAAAATATATTTTATTTGATCGTAATCTAATGTTGTAAGTATTTTTATAAAAAAAATACCCATAAAACTAATTGGCAAGCCAAGAATCGAATAGAAAAGTGGATGATCAAAATTAATTGGTTCATGCGTTTCTTTTACTATAACGTCACCTCTCAATTCACTAATAAGTAAATTCCTAATTTCCTCAAAATCTTTTTCAAAAGCAGTAATAACTAATTCCTTTTGACCTTTAAAAGTAATATAGATTTCTCTAATTACTCCATTCGTTCTTCTTTTAACTTTAATACTTTTTACATCAGATAATAAAAAACTTTCAGATAGTTTGCCACTTATCTTTTTAATTCCGTTGTCGGATATATAAATCTTTGTTTTCGATATCAAAATAAAAAAAACAAACGTTATCGCACTTAAGAAGAAAAATGCCAAAGCAACAAGTAAATATCCATATATAGATATTGGATAATTAAAAAATAATGAACCTAAAAACAAACCAACAGTCATACTAGTCAACAAGGTAATAAATGCTTTTCCTCGTCTATTTATTTCATTTTTTGAAATAGTAAATTCCATTTTTTATTTATCATATCACAACAGAAAACCGACAGGAAGTCAGTCAGAATTTTATTTCTTAAAAAATAAACATAAATCAATTTCCTAAATCGCCCTGCGACCAATGTAAAATAATATAAAAAATCAGGATTTTTTAGATCCTGCTGCTACTTAGATTCTGAATCAACGTTTTTGGTTCAGCTTTCTAAGCATTACTCTCCTCTGACCCCTCATGCAGAGGTAGTCATTATACTCCTTCTCAAGCTTCCATCGCTTGAAAGGATTCAATATAGTCGAGAAAAAAATTTCCAACATAAGCACTAGATTAACAATACTATAAAAATAATATTTGTCAAGCCTGAATCACGGACATTTATTTTTAGGTACGAGAAATGCTTATCTACAATTTAGTTAGCTTATATTGGATAAAATCATAATGCTCTATTTTTGTCGTATCATAGTCATAATAAATCTCGACATCTACACTACTACCTAAAACATCTTTAATCTCAGTCTTCATCCTTTCTTCTGTTGCTGGCCAAAGGTCTAAGCATCCATATTGATTTGTTGAATAATTCCTAGAACACCAATGTATTAATTGATCCTCTATTACAATCGGAAAAGATTTATAATTATCACTCTTCAAATATGTACATATTCCATCATATCTAAAATTATTTTCTGGATTCTTTAGAATAAATTCCTTATTGTCTAGCATATAATCAAAGTTTCTCGTATCAAAAAATAATACACCTTTTGATTTTAATATCCTCCAGAAACCTTTAAGCGACTTTTCTCTATCCTTCTTATTAAAAAGATAATTAGGAAAAGAATTACCCAAGATATAAGCAAAATCAAATTCGGCATCACTATATTTTTTAGAATTAAGTATATTAATCCAATCCTCATTATTTATTTTCAAAGAAAATCCTTTCTTTTTTGCTTCTTGTGTAGCAACCGATGATAGGTAAACATCCTTATCATTACCAATAACATTATATCCTTTTTCAAGCAAAAAAATAGCATCATTTCCTCCCCCAACCGCAAGATCAATAATTTTTGGATTTTTATATTTCTTTAATATCTCATCTATTACACCTTTTGTTCTTCCCCATTTTAATTCAATATTCCCATTATAGTCACCATCACCTAATAATTTATTTATATCCACCCTTTCAAACCCTTTACTATATCGAGAACAATTATTACATTCTATCATATTACTATGTTTATTATTTGAATAATATATCAAAAAAATTTAGTTTTATTCACTAACTATCAGAAAATTCATCTCTCAACAATATTTTTTATTAACTCAATACTATAAT
>JALNZJ010000056.1 GCA_023229485.1 bacterium
ATCTTTAGACATATTTTTATTTTGTTTAGCCTGATAATTATTCAACAACAGCCAATACTTCTTCTTGGCGTAAAATCAAATATTCCTTATCTCCGATTTTTATTTCGTGATGTCCAAATTTTCCATAAATAATCTTATCCCCTTTCTTTACTTCCATTGGGATTAATTTTCCAGAGGAAGTCATCTTTCCTGGGCCAACTTCAATCACTAATCCATGATTTGATTTTTCTCTTTCAGAATTTTGTGGCAAAAGAATTCCACTTTTTGTTTTTTCTTCTTCTTTTATTAATTCTACAACAATATTATCAGATAATGGTGTTAACTTCATAATTTATTTCTTATTTTTATTATTTTTAAAATTTCTATTTTAGCAGTTTAAAAGTAGGACTGCTAATATTCTTTATTTTATTCTTTTCTAAATAAAAGTCAAGTAACAAAAAAACAGAAATATTTCTGTTTTTTAACTTGATTATTACTATTTATTGTTGATACTAACTTTTGGAAGAGTAAAGAAAAATGTTGTTCCCTCTCCTACTTCCGACTGAAACCAAATTTTTCCTTTATGGGATTCCACAATGTTTTTTACTGTATATAGTCCAAGTCCAGAACCTTCAGTTTCTAACCTTATCACATTTTCTCCTCGAAAAAATTTAGTAAAAATTCTATCTTGTTGGTCTTTTGGAATTCCAACTCCCGAATCTTTAACTTTAATCAGAATATCATCCTTCATATCTTCAATAGAAACAATAATTTCTCCATTCGCCGGTGTATATTTTATAGAATTTTCAATTAAATTCTGAGCGACAATTCCTATTTTTTCTTTATCCACAAAAACAGGAGACAATAAATCTGCTGAAAAATTTAAAATTAATTTTAAATTTTTTTCTTTTACAGAAGTTTCTACATTTTCTGCTACTGATTTAAAGATATCTTCTATTTGCAATGATTCCGGTTTATAAAGAAATTTTCCTTCATCTATCCTTGAAACGTTCAAAAGATCATTAACCAAAGTTATCATTCTTTCATTACTTTCATAACTCTTATTTAAAAACTCTATTTGATCTTTAGTTAAAGCTCCAACGTCTCCATCTAAAAGCATTTTTATTGTCCATTTAATGGCAGATAAAGGAGTTCTAAGTTGATGAGCTGCTACCGATACAAATTCTGTTTTCATTCGATCAACTAATTTATCTTTTGAAATATCGTGCAGAATAATCAAATACCCTTTCTTTTTTTCCCCTTCCATTATCGTCAAGGTGCTTACTTGAAAAAAATTTACTTCTTCAATAGTCACCTCTTCTCTCATTATTTCTTTTATATTCTTCTTATTATCACTAATAAGACTTAAAAATTTTTCAATCCCTGCCACATTAAGGTTTATTTTGAAAATATTTTTCCCTAATGACTCCTCGATCGTCGTTTTTAAAATTTTAAGTGCAATGTGGTTTATTATTTCGATTTTATTATTTTTATCCAAAACCAAAAGCCCATCTGTTAGGTTTTCTATAATAAGCATTGTTTTATTCTTTTCCCTAACAGCAATCTGTTTTGTCTCCTCAACATCTTCAAAAATATTCAAAAAAGCAGATCTTATTCGACGAAGATCTTCAGCATTAGCTATACCACACGACTCAATAGAAATAAGTCCATTTTGAGATGACTTATCTTTTGTTTCCAAGGCTTTAATTGTTTTTTTGATTTTTGGCATTTTTAAAAAATTACCGACATCATACTTCCTATTTTAATCTACTTTGAAATAAAATTCTACTTTTAATCTTAAAACAATTTTAACGTTGCCTCTTTCTTTTTTTCCACTACTTCTTTTTCTTCAAATCTTGCAATAACACCATCCATTCCTTGTTCGTAAGGAATTTTTGATATCAAGCTTCTAAAGCCAAAGGAAATTAATGATTCAACTACTTTTTCTTTATCATAATTTTTCCACTCACAAGATTCTATTTTTTTAATTTCGAGAGGAGCGTTAATTATTATCTCAGAGAGTCTCAAGCTCAAATACGCATTATCTTTTCCTTTGATTAACTTATCCTTTACATTTTTTTTTATTTCGGGATTATCTTTTTCAACCTCTTTAAACACGTTATCCACAGAACCAAATCGCAAAATTAAATCTATTGCCGTTTTTTCTCCAATACCAAGCACTCCTGGAATATTATCTGAAGCGTCACCCCTAAGTGCCTTATAATCAATAACCTGTCTCGGAGTTAATCCTCCAAATTTTTCTGCTACCTCCTTTTTATTACAAAGAGTAGTATCTTTTACTCCTTTTTTTAAAAAATATACAGAGGTATTATCGTTTACTAATTGAAAAACGTCATTATCTCCAGAAACTACAATATTTCTTATTTCCTTATCTTCTTTTACAGAAAGACGAGACAATGTTCCAATTATATCGTCCCCTTCATATCCCGCCATCTCGAAAATAGGGACATTAAAAGCCGCCAAAACATCTTTAATTAAAGGTATTTGATCGTAAAGTTCTTGCGGAGCCTTTACTCTTTTTGCTTTATACTCTTCAAATTCCTTTTTCCTAAAATTTGGCTCAGGTCTATCAAAGCAAGCAACTAAATATTTTGGCTCAAACTCTTTTAAGATTTTAAATAATACTAAAAGAAAACCATAAACAGCATTAACTATTTGACCATCACTCCTTTTAAGTGGAGGTAATGCATGGAAAGCTCGATGAATAATAGAATTTCCATCAATAATTACAAAATACTTTTCTTTTCCAGGCATATTTTTTATTTTTTACTTTAAATTAAAAAATTAATTAAAATTTAAAGACCTTTATTTTTCTTTTTTCTTCACTTATTACCTCAAAAACAATATTTATCTTTTTTTTGGGTAATATCTTCTCTATTTTACTACCCCACTCAATGCAAATTATATTTTCTTTATTATTTTTTATATTTTCAAATTCTAAACAATCCATCTCTTTTTCATTTTCAATCCGATAACAATCTAAATGAAAGAAATTTTTATATTTTTTTCCTTTTAAAGAATACCTATTCATTATAATAAATGTTGGACTCTGAATATTTTGTTTAACTCCAAGTCCACGAGCAAAGCCTTTCAAAAAAGTTGTCTTCCCTGCCCCCAATTCACCCTCTAGGGTAATCACCAAGGCTGATTCGGAAGTTTCCCCACAAGAAAACTCCTGAGCCATTTTAACACCCAATTCTTCGGTTTCTTTAAAGCCAAATACTTCAAATTCTTTCATAAATAAATAATACTATATTTGACCTCCAGTTACTAGCTTTTAAAATAAAAAATATTAAATACAAGCAAGGCAATATTTACATTAATCACAATCGGCAATAAAAATAAAATACATAGCTTAAACTTAACTCCAATCATTTTTTAATATTAACAAAAACTTCTATTAATTTTAATAGAAGTTTTTATTTAATCCACCTTCTTGAAATTTATTTCTTACAGCTTTATCGGCATTACTACATACAAATAACTATCATCTCCTATTCCCCGAATAACAGCTGGCCCCTCAATGCCTTGAAATTCAAAAGATATTTCGGAACTTTTAATATTCTGTAATCCATCTAAAACAAACTTCCAATTAAACGAAATTTTTAAATCTCCACCCTCTGCCTGAGCATTAAGTAACTGCTTACTCTCACCAGAATCAGTATCTTGACTTGTAATTTCAATTTCATCACTATTTTTGTTTATACTAAAAGAAACTTCGTTTATTTTTCCACCAAAAATACCTGCGGTTTTAATTTTTTTAATAAAATCATCACGGTTTGTAATAATTTTTGTCTTAGCGTTCTTAGGGATAATTTCTTGATAATTAGGATACTGTCCTTCTATTTGACGCGAAACCAAGCTCACTTCTGGATGATTATCTTTTAAATAAGATATTTCGAATAGTAACTGAGATTCTGACATATATAATCTCACAGGTCTTCCATCGTCAGAAATAATATTAATAAGCTCTTTTACAGCTTTTTGAGGAATAATAAATTCTAAATCTTTATCAAATTTGTTTTGATAGCCTGAATTAGCAGAAAACTTTAAAACCTTTTCAGCTAACCTAAAACTATCTGTTGCTACAAATCGAACAGAATCTTTTCCAAAATACATAAAAATACCCGATATTTCTGGGCGAATATTAGAAACACTAGAAACATCAACCACACTAATCAAAGCTTCTTTCATCTTCCGTCCATCTATTTCGATAAATACATCCCTTAAAAAAGAAGGAATAATAGGAAAATCATCACTTGAAAAACCTTTTACATTTGTTTTAAACTTTTTTGAAGACTCAACAACCAAAGACAATCCTTTTTCTTTAATATTTACAGTTTCCTCGGAAACAGAAAGAGATCCAATAACTTGATTTAATAATTTAGCTGGAATAGCGATTTTTCCTTCATCTTCAATCTTACAATTCCCCCACCATTGCACTCCTAATTCTAAGTCTGTAGCAGAAATCTTTAGAAACCCTTTATCAGTTTCAATAAGAACATTATCTAAGATTGGTAATGTCATATTTTTTCCAGTAATTCGTTCAGCAATTCCTAATCCTTTTTTGAATTCTTTGGTCGGAATAGTAAAATTCATATCTTTTCTATATTATTTAATAATTAATTTTAAATTTTTTTATTTATTATTACTATATTATTAATAAATAAATATTTGGGGATAACTTATTATATTAAGTAATTAACCCTTATTTTATAATATTTTATTTTTTTTAAAACTGTGGATGTTTTTGGGGATACTTGGCTTAAAAAGTAATAACAATTCGGTGGATTTCCTCTAGAATAGTGGATAAAAACATTAATCTGTTTTTATGCTCTTTTTATCCTTTGTTTGTCAGTACAGTTTCCCGTATTCTTTAAACAGCTTATCCACATACTTTTTCGAAACAAATTATCTTATTCGCTGTATATTCTTTGAAGGATTAAATCAATTTCTTGTCTTGTTTGTTCGTCTTCTTGGTATGATTTTTCGATTAATTGACAGGCATGAATAACAGTTGTGTGATCTTTTCCACCAAATTTTCTTCCTATTTCTGAATAAGACATTTTTAATTCTTTCTTTATTAGATACATCGCAATCTGTCTTGGTTTACTAAATTCTTTCTTTCTTGAGGTAGTAAACATATTACCCCCTTGGATGTCATAAAAACTAGTAATTGTGTCAATTATTTTTTTGTGGCTAGTTACTTTCATTACAGGAGAAATGATGCTTTTTAGTAATTTTTTAGCATCTTCAAGAGTTAAATCTTTGTTAGCTTTTTTATATATTACCAGTCTATTTAAAGCACTTTCAAGTTCTCGAATATTTCTTTGAATATTGTTTGCGACAAAATCTAGAACATCTTCGGGAATATTAACTCCCTTTTCTTCACTTTTTTGTTTTAGAATGGCTAATCGAGTTTCAAAGTCTGGCATATTAATATCGGCAATCATACCTCCCTCAAAACGTGATTTTAATCTTTCTGTGATAGCAGGAATATTATTAGGATGCCTGTCTGATGAAAGAATTATTTGCTTATTTTTCTGGTATAAGGAATTAAATGTATGGAAAAACTCTTCTTGGGTTTTATCTTTACCGGCAAGAAATTGAATATCATCTACAATTAATAAATCTATTTCCCGAAGCCTTCTTTTTAATTCTTCTATGTTTTGATTTCTAATTGCATTAACAATAGTAGAGATTAATTTTTCGGCTGGAATATATTTTATTTTTTTGTCAGGAAACTTTTCTTTTATTTTGTTTC
>JALNZJ010000057.1:0-912 GCA_023229485.1 bacterium
ATAGTGATTTTAATAATGTTTGGGTTTTGGGAAAAGGATCAAAATTTTGTTTCTCAGGAAAAATATATTCAATGGTTCCGAATTGTGTTAGTTACACAAACAGTATTAAATGCACTTACGCTTGTATGGGTAATAGTACCAGCAATTCAGTTTGTAGTTTTTACGTTAAAAAAGAAAATAAATGTGGCTCGGCTAACGGCAAATCATATGCCACTGCTCCAAATGATAATCTTTGTGCTACAAATTCGATTGTTTCTAATGTGGAAGATAGGAGAAATTCATGGGCGTGGACGTGTAAGTCTTATGATGGAATTTTAGTCTCTTATTGTCTTGCTAATAAAAGTTGTTTTAAGAGCGGAGAATATGTTAGTGGATCTGGAGATTGTTGTAGTGGTTTATTTTTATGCCCAGTTAGTAGTGGTTTGTATTTGGGGCAATGCTCGGAAAGGTGTGCAGCTGATTGTGATTATTCATATGATCCAGCCTGTGGAATAGATGGTAAAGATTACAACAACGAATGCCTTGCAAAAAAATTCGGAAAAGGAGTTGCCTATAAAGGGGAATGTAAATACAATGGAACAAAATGTGGATTGGCAAGCGAAGCAAGTGTTTATTCACTCGAAGATTCAAACAATCTTTGTCGTGTGGGAAAACCATCAAGTGTTTCTGGGTCAGGGCCATGGTACTGGGTTTGCCAGAGCGAATCTGGTGCTTGGGGTACTCCATGTTTTGCAATCAAAAAAGATGCTATAAATGGTACTTGCGGAGCAAGTAATGGCGGAACATTTAAGGCTCAACCATCTGCAAATTTATGCAAAACAGGAACGGCTAGTGCTATTAGTCCAGCGAATGCATGGTACTGGAGTTGCGATGGAATTAATGGTGGAGAAAAAACATATTGCTATGCGACTC
>JALNZJ010000057.1:922-5652 GCA_023229485.1 bacterium
GTTATGTTGCTAACGGCTCATGCGTTAGTTCAACATTTTTTAACTATAAACCCTCAATTAATATTTGTCTTTCGGGTATTAGTAGCGATTTAGTTATTAAGAACGGATTATGGACTTGGACTTGTAATGGAATTGGTGGAGGAACCAATGCATCATGTAATGCCAGTTATACTTTTTATTCCTTTCCAGAAAAATATGAAATTGGAAATTGTGGATCATCAAGCGGAATATCAACTGGGGTTGAGCCAACCAAGAACTTCTGCAATACCGGATATTTTAAAAATTTTCACTGGGATGAAAATTTAAAGGAATGGCAATGGATATGTGCTGGTAGGGGAGGTGCAAGTAGTGAAAATTGTGGAGCTTATTATTCGGCAAGCCTTACAAAATCTAACGGTGTATGCGGGCCTGATGCTGGTGGTTTTTATGAATCAGCCCCGACAACAAATTTATGCACTAAAGGTAACGCTTCGGTAGTATCAGGAACTGGGCCATGGTATTGGAGCTGTAGCGGAGTTAGTGGGGGAAGCACTGTTAGTTGTAGTGCAAAAAAAGTATCAGTTATCAATGGAACTTGTGGTTCTTCGGCCAATTCGGTAGCGGCATCAATCCCTACAAAAAATTTATGTAGTTCTGGTAACACTTCGTCAGTTTCAGGAAGTGGTCCTTGGTATTGGACATGTTTTGGTATCTTGGGAGGGAAAGATGTTCAATGTACTGCTAAAACTTCAGAGGTTTTATCTCCACGCTCTAGTCCAGAAAATTATGTATTACTTGAAACTTGGATTACTGGAAATAATGAAAAAGGAATTAGAATTTCCCTAAAAGATTATGGAATTAAAATTTTTATGAACAAAGGAAAAGCCCCATACAAAAATGGGATAACTCCAGACAACCCAAAAGACTCGGACTTTGTTAAAGTTTTACCACCTTCTGGATGGGCAGACGCAAGTTTTTTCCCATTTCCAGACAATAGTACTAATAATGATATTTATTGTTTTGACGTTTGGTACAAACCAGAGTGGGAGAATGGAAAATTAAGTAGTTCTTCTCAGTTTTACTCGGATTGCATAAGCTTAGCAGCAGAATACCCAAAAGCTCCAACAAATTTAAATGTTAAGCTTTATCCCGTTAGTGTTGGTGGAGCAATAGCTCTAGCTACGTGGGATGATTTTAATGATACAAAAAATCACGCTAATAGATATTTTACGGTTATCATAAAAACAAAAGGAATATCGCCATATTTCCCAGACGAGTCATTGATAAGTACAGATCCAGTCATTGGCAAAGAATGCACTACAAAGGGAAGAGGGTGTCCAAGTTATGATGTTGTGGCAAATGGTAATCAAAAATCAATAGTTGGTTATTTAACTAAAGGTAATTATTGTTATACTGCTTGGACAAGATATTGTAATGGATATTATTGCTACAATTCAAAGAAGCCTGCTTTCTGGTGCTTTGAGGTAAAATAAAACATCACACAAATTGCTCGTAAGCTGTATTTTAACTTCTATCAAGCTAATTATACTAAATTTTTCAAAAAGAGAGGAAGCATATTTTTTTACCTGTCGTAAGTTGGAAAGTTGACTGACTAAAGTTTAAACAGTTATGTTTCTGGGAAAAAATTTAGGCAAAAAATGGACACATCAAACGACATTAAAACAAAAATTTACACGTAAAATTCCAAAAAACCTTGTACTTGCAAGGCTTTTTTGTTATACTCTAAGCGTATCAAACATAATCATAATTTTGAATCTTTGGTATCTGTTTAAAATAACAAAAATTTTAACAAGATTTTAAGGAAAGAACTTTAAAAATAAAAAAAGAATAACTTTATTTTAGTTGGAAAGCCAAAATTCAAATCGCCAATATGACAGATTTTTTAACGCCAATCGTCGTGGCGATACTGGCACTATTGATAGGTGCTCTTGTTGGGTACTATGTTAGACAATCAATAGCAAGAAAGAGGGCGGGAACTATTGAAGCTGAACTTCAAAAAAGAATTACTCAAACCAAGCAAAACATTGATGAAATGATGAGTAAGTCAAAAGAAAAGATTGAAGAAATGGAACGAAAGTCCTATACCGATCTAGAAGAAAGGCAAAAAGTAGTTATTAAGGCCGAAAATCGTCTTTTCAAGAAAGAAGAAGAATCAGATGTTAAAGAAAAAAATATCTCGATAAAAGAAAAAGAAATTGCTGATAAAATAGAAAGACTAAAAGAGATAAAAAAAGAAATAGAATTAATGAGAGAAGACGAGCTTAAAAAACTTGAAAAGATAGCAGGCTTGAGCCGTATTCAAGCAAAGGACGAATTGCTTGGAAAAATAGAAAAAGAGTATGAAGTAGAAACCTTAGAAAGAATAAGGAAGATGGAAGATAGGGGAACAGATCAATATGAGAAAAAAGCAAGAGAAATCATTACCCATGCGGTTCAAGGATATGCTCTTTCGCAAACTCAAGAGATTACCACTTCTTCGGTCGCTATTCCTTCTGATGAAATAAAAGGAAGAATAATTGGAAAAGAGGGTAGAAATATTAGAGCATTTGAAAAAGCTACAGGGGTAGAGTTAATTGTAGATGAAACCCCAGGGCTAGTTATTATTTCTAGCTTCAATCCCGTAAGACGTGAAATTGCAAAAATCGCCCTGGAAAAACTTTTACGAGATGGCAGGATACAGCCTTCACGTATAGAGCAAGAAATAGAAAAAGCTGAACAGGAAATATCAAAAAAAATTAAAGAAGCGGGTGAAGCTGCAATTTACGAGACAGGAGTACTTGACTTACCAGACAAATTAGTACAAATCTTAGGAAGACTACAATTTAGAACTAGTTATGGGCAAAACGTTTTAGATCATTCTATAGAGGTTGCTCATTTATCAGCGGCAATAGCTGCTGAGCTAGGATTAAATATTTCTGTTTGCAGGAAGGCTGGATTACTTCACGATATTGGAAAAGCCTTAGATTATAAAGTAGAAGGTTCACATCCAGACATCGGAGGAAAAATTCTTGAAAAATTTGATGTAGATCCAGTAATTATTTCTGCAGTTAAATCTCATCACGAAGAACATCCTTACGAGAGTCTTGAGGCAAGAATAGTTCAGGCCGCAGATCAGATTTCTGGAGCAAGGCCAGGAGCTAGAAAAGACACATTAGAAAATTATTTGAAGCGTTTGGAAGATTTAGAAGACATTGCCATTTCATTTCATGGAGTAGATAAAGCTTATGCTATTCAAGGAGGGAGGGAACTAAGGGTATTTGTCCAACCGAAAGACATAGATGAATTGGAAGCTCATAAGCTTGCCAAGGAAATCGCTCAAAAGATACAACAAGAATTGAGGTATCCGGGCGAAATAAAAGTTTTGTTGATTCGCGAATCCAGAATAATAGAATATGCAAAATAAAGGTCGATAACTTACTTAGTATATTTTAAATTTATAAATACCAATTAGGATAACGCTTAGTATGGAAACATCTGAGCAATAAAAACTATGACAAAAGAAGATATCGTAGAGGCTGTTGTTAAAGCTACAGCTATGACCAAAAAAGACGCTGCAGAAACTTTGAACATAATATTAGACGAAATTACAAAAATTTTAGCTAAAGGTGGTGAAGTAACCTTAACAGGATTTGGAACTTTTAGAGTAGGAAAAAGAGCTGCTAGAAAAGGAAGAAACCCTAAGACAGGTGAAGAGATTCAAATCGCAGCTAGCAAAAGTCCTAAATTTAAAGCAGGAAAATCATTAAAAGACGCTGTAAGATAGTATTAAAATTACACTCCCAATTTGGGAGTGTTTTTTATTAGGTAATTTTTTGACTCTTGCTTACTTCTATTTATTGCTTTATTATTAAATTAATAATCATAATATATAAAAACATGGAAAAAGTAGGTATGGGAGGAATAGTATCAGCATTAGTTTTAGGAATATTTTTTATCGTTGGAATTTCATGGGTTAATAATACTTGGCTTGAAGTTAAGGCTTCAGACAATTCTTTAAGTGTTACAGGCTCAGCCAAAAAGACAGTAACTTCCGATATCGTTAAATGGAATTCCAGTTTTTCTCGTAAAGTAACGGAGGAAGGGTTAAAAACAGGATATGCAACAATGAAAAACGACGAAGCAATTGTTTTAAAATTTCTAAAAGGAAATAAAATTGAAGATTCAGAAATTACAATTTCTCCTGTTAGTTTGCAAAAAGAATACAATTATTCAAAAGAGGGAACAGGTCTTCCTCAGGAATATACTCTAATGCAAACAGTATTAGTTCAATCAACTGATATTAATAAGATAAAAGATCTTTCAAAGAGTGCTCAATGGGTTATTGATCAAGGGGTTATTTTTTCGAGTGGAAGTCCAGAATACTACTATTCTAAGTTACCAGACACTAGAGTTGAATTATTACCAGAAGCCATGAAAGATGCTCAGAAGAGAGCCGAGAGTATCGCCGAGACAACTGGTAAGAAAGTCGGAACCTTAAAGGCTGCTAGCGTTGGAGTTGTTCAAGTATCTCAACCAAACTCAGTTGATGTTTCTGACTATGGCAATTACGATGTTTCAACTGTTGATAAGGAAGTTATGGTTACAGTAAAAGCATCATTTACATTAAAATAATTTTAAAAAGAATTAACTGGCCAAGAGGCCAGTTTTTCTTTGCTTTTTTCACCTTCAATTCCCAAAGAGAATACAGACCCTCGGGGAATTCCTCTAAAATTTTTCAGCAGAAAAATATT
>JALNZJ010000058.1 GCA_023229485.1 bacterium
ATATCATCCAAACTATCAACAGCCACTGAGAGCCCACCATCACGCCCAGCCCCTCCTACTCTTTTTGCAAAAATAATATCACCATCAGGAGAAATCTTTGAGAGAAAAATATCCTTATCACCAAAACTCTGCAATTTAGTTCCTTGAAAATTTATTAAATTACTAAAATTTCCAACCAGTATAATATTTCCATCTTGAGAAAAAGACATTGAAGTCAAATCATCATTTCCCAAGCTTCCCCATTTTTTTGACCATAAATAATTAAATTCATTATCATATTTCGATAAAAAAATATCCTGCCCTCCAATAACGTAATTAATTTTTTTAGGTTCGTCTGGATTAAAAATTATCTTAGAATTAAATATGCCTGCCAAATAAACATCACCATCTAAATTCACTAATATTTCCTTAGTCTCACCAATTATTCCCCCAGACAAAGCTAAGCTTTTCAAATTATTACCATTTTTATCATACTTTGCTAAAAAAATATTTTTAGAATACTTTGACGCTATTAAAGTATTCATATTTTCTTTTATATCCTTAAATTCAATTTCTCCATTAAAATAACCGCCAATGTAAACATTATTATTAGAATCAAATCCAATTGAAGAAATTTGCTCAAATCTAATATCACTATCCTCAAAAGGAATACTTTCCTCATTACCTACTTTTTGTGCCCACAAAAATCTTCCATCACTATCATACTTAACTATAAAGCCATCACGCCCAATTCCAGCATCAAGAATAAACTCTTTCTCTGATGGATCAAAATCAGCTTTTCCACCAAAATAACCAACTAGATAAACAAATCCATCTCTGTCCAATCTTATTTCACTTGGAGAATCATAGCCAATAGAACCAATCGAAAATCCCCAGACAAATTCACCATACTGATTATGTTTTGCGATATAAATATCTGTGTCATTACCTATTCCACCCAAAGAAGTTTTTTCAACTTTTCCCCTTGGATCCAAGTTAATAGTGCCATGAAAAGCTCCCGCAGTATAAATATTGTTATTTTTATCCGAAGCAATAGTTTTTCCAAAATCATTATTTTTATCCCCTAAAGAAAAAACGTAGGTAAGATCTTCAAAATTAATATTTTTTATTCGTTTAATTTCATTTTTATTTTGCCTACTGATATCATTAATACTTGCCAAAAATAATTTATTAGATGTAAAGAAAAAATTTTCTACATTCAAAAAATATGACCCACACATAAGGACTATAAATAATGCAAAAAATAAAACTGAAACAGAAATTTTATTAGCAAATTTCCTATCCCACCCAAGATAAGAACAAAAAATAGCAAAAACAAAAGATCCAATCAATGTTATTGTCCAAAAAGAATAATCAAAAACCATACCTTTTATAGTAAAAGGTAATAATCCCAATGAAATAATCACAATATGCAAAAGTATGCTAGCGAAAAAAAATCCTGTAAAAAATTTTAGCAGCTCTCTATTCATTTTCCTTTTATTACTATTTATATTTTTTGTAAAAATTTACTAAAAACTATTCTTAAAACCATCTTCTTCTCTTAAACAATACATATAAAATTGATATTACTATTAAAATGAAAATTACAATATAATAAAAAACAAATTTATCATCCTCTCCAGGAATATTAACATTCATCCCATATAAACTTCCAATTATTGTTGGAATAGTCAATATTACTGTCAATGAAGTCAACACCCTTATTGTATTATTTAATCTATTTGTAACAATAATCTGATAAGCATCTCTAAGTGCTCTTATATTTTTAACCGTAGTAGAACAATTATCAAGTAACTGTCGCACAGCAATCAAAAGATCTTCAACTAAATCATTATCGTAACTATAAAGTTGAATATATCCTCCTTGAAAAATAGACTCTATTGTATTTTTCATTGGAGTTAATGCAGATATGTATTGGTCTAAAATATCTTCTTTTTCAATAAGCTTTGCGACATCCATATCTTCTACCCTTTCCAAACTTTTTTTCTTCATAGACAAGTCGGTTTTGACAGCCTTGATTTCCTTCATGTAATTCTTAGATATATTTAATAGGATATTAATTAGAAGTTTAGTTCTTTGGGTGGTCGAATAAGACACCGTACTATTGGACATCAGCCCAATAGTTCTACTTTTTGATACTGATGCGGTAATAAAATAACGATTAGTAATTATTATTGCAAGAGGACTAGTATATTCATCCCCTTGGTTATTGACAATATCCCTCACAAAAAGAATTATATTCTCTCCCTCTCTTTCAATACGAGGAAGCTCGTACGGATCTAAAACATCCTCCAAATCAGAAATTTGAAGACCCGTTATTTTAGCAATATACTCTAAATCATCATGAGAGACCTTTTCTATATTTATCCAACAACCATCTCTCAAAGTATTGATTTTTTCTAGCTTTTCCTTTTTGATATCTTTAAAAAATATTTCTATCATTTTTCTTCAATTACACTTAACTCATAATTATCTATCTTGTCCTGATTTTTAAAAACAAACACTCCCTTAAAATGCTTATCATCTAAAAACATTGGTAACCAAAAAGGATCATCCAGCCACATATTATCAAAAGGAATATCATTAAAATCAAACCATTTCGGAAACATCTCTTCAGTTTCGATTACCTTACCGCTATAATTTTCAACAACAAAAATATGAACCTCCAGTTCTTGCCCACTATCTAAAAAATTAAAATTAATGATTCCAACCTCTTTTAATTGAGAGACCCGTAATCCACATTCCTCTTCGAATTCACGCTTTGCTCCATCCTCAATCGACTCGCCATCTTCAACCTTTCCCCCAAATCCATTCCACTTCCCCTCTCCAAAACCTCTTTTTTTCATCCCTAGAAGAATTTTGTTATTCTTTTTAATAAAACATAAAGTAAAAACTTTTCTCATATATTAATTTTAAGTCCTGCTTAACATTATGTCAATTTAAAAAGAAGCTAGTTGGCTTCTTTCAATTTTCTTGCGAATTTTCGTGTATTTTCTATGTCTAAATCATTGGGTCTACCCTTATTTATTCCTCCAACTAGCTTAAATGGTCCAAAAGCATCAAAACCCTGACAATTAAATTCACCAACCAATATTCCATTATTTTCTTTAATTTTTTTCTTAATTCGTTTATCAAAACTATTAAAAAAACTCTTTGGAGAGCCACTAGTGGAAAATATAAAAACTTTCTTACCATTAAAACCTTGCAATTTATCAATTACAGATATGACAAACCCATTAAAATTAGCCATATAAATGCCAGATCCAAAACCTATTAAATCATATGAAGAAACATCAAAATTATTAAGCTCTGAAACAGAAACAATATCACTAATGAGTTCCTCTGCAATAACCTTTGCAATTTTTTCAGTATTTCCTTTATGTACCGACCTATAAATAATTAATGACTTCATATTTTAATTCTTAAGCCCTATAATAAATTTCCATTTGACATTTATTACAATCAAACTTTAATAAAAATTTGTAACCCTTTTCATTTACTAAATAAAGAGGTTCTTTAATGCTACCCCCTTTTAATTTTGAACATTTTCCAATTAGCTTGCGAAGACAATACTTAGTTGTCATAATTTTTTTACCTTTTTTGTCCTCTAATATTTCAAAAGCGGGCTCAATGGAAGCAGCTCCATGACGGTTATAAAAATCTTCAGCTAGACTATTTGAAACATTAGCCTCATAAGTAAGATTCTTTATAGGAAAAGAATGCTTTGTCGGAATAATGCCAAATTCTTCCCGCCTATAAGATAATTTTCTTTTTTTATCAAACATTTCAATAACTTCTCTTCGAAGTGCATTTAAAATAGAAATTTTAAAAAACAAAGGTTGGTTTAAAATAATCTTTACATCCCTAGCTACATAAATAGTATCACCCAATTTTGAGAATTGTAATTTTATATTTTCTAAAGCAGCATCCTTATTGTCAGCAATAGTTTTTTCAATTTCCTTATTTAAAACAACCTCATTTCCCTCTTCATCGCAAACCTTGATTACTATACCACCATCAATTTCTTTAATTTCAATATCAATTGGAACAAACCTTTTTATTGGATTATTCTTAATTTGTTTTTCAAAGCCAATATCAAGATTTCTATAAATTTCCATCCCCTCCTCAACTCCAGTCATATCATTAAGATATACTTTAGGTCCAAAAACCTTCACCACATTACTTCCTTCCAATCTATGCTTCCTATCAAAAAAACATAAACCATCCCCATTAGATAATTCGACACCTTTTTCCAAAATAAAATAATTCTCCGAAACCACTTTTACTCGACCAATTAATTTTCCTTTTGATTTAGGAGAAATAGAATTCAAATCAAAATTATTATCCTTTAAGAAATAATCCGTAAATCCTCTATTAAACGTTTTTTCAATATCAGGTTCCCAATTAGAAACTATCTCACCGATAGAACTTTTTTTAAAACCTTCTTTTCTTTTCAAAATTCTATCAAGCTTTCTTCTATAATAGTAGGTCGTATTTGAAACATAATATTCATCTTTTAATCTTCCTTCTATTTTAAAAGACTCAAGTCCAGCATCAATTAAGTCTCCTAAATCTTGAGAAAGATTAAGGTCTTTTAAAGATAATAAGAATTTATTACTCGCAAGAACTTTCCCCTCACTATCAACCAAAGAATATGGAAGACGACAAGGCTGAGAACAATGCCCCCTATTAGCACTTCTTTTTGCAGTTGCCTCACTAAAATAGCATTGTCCACTCATACTAACACACAAGGCACCATGAACAAATCCTTCTAACTCTAAATTAGTATTTTTTCTTATTTCTTTTATTTGCTCAAGCGAAAGTTCTCGAGCAAGTATTACTCGCTTGATTCCTACTTTTTCTAAAAATTTTATTTTTTCAATATCATAATTATTACATTGAGTACTTGCTATTATTTTTATCGGCGGTAATTTCATTTCCAATATTCCCATATCCTGCACAATTATTGCATCAGCTCCTAGTTTATAAACATTTTCTATTATTTTTTGTGCCTCATGAAGTTCGTTATCAAAAAGAATCGTATTTATAGCAACGTAAACCTTAACTCTAAATTGATGAGCATATTCAATCAAATTTCCAATATCCCTAACCGAATTATTGGCAGCAGTTCTTGCTCCAAATTTTGGTCCTCCTATATATATCGCATCTGCTCCAGCATTTATAGCAGCAACTCCACAAGCATAATCTTTTGCTGGGGACAGTAATTCAATTTTTTTTATTTTTTCCATTTTATTTAATCTTATCCTTTCTTAAGACTTGTCTTTGGTAAGTAATGGCAAATCGATGAGCTTCGTCTCTCACTTTAATCAATAAATCATTATTTTTACCTGCCCAATCTAAAAAATCTTTATTATTGCAACTATAAATAAACTCATTTTTATTCCTTTCTGGCCCTTTAGCAATTCCTACAATTGGAATCGATATTTCAAATAAAGATAATACTTTTTTAACCGTATTTACTTGAGGTTTTCCTCCATCAACTAAAAAAATTTCCGGCAATATCCACTCTTTATGCATCAACCTTCTTTCCACAATTTCTTTTAAGCAATCAACATCACTCTGTCCTACGACTGTCTTAATTTTAAATTTCTTATACTCATTTTTGATTGCCTGCTGTCATTAAAC
>JALNZJ010000059.1 GCA_023229485.1 bacterium
AGAGAGGGGTATGAGTTGCAGGTTTCACAACCTCAGGTAATTATTAAAGAAGAAGCTGGAAAGAGATTTGAACCTTTTGAAGAGGTTACTATTGATGCTCCTGAAGATTGCTCGGGAATTGTTATTGAAAAATTGTCTAAGAGAAAAGGAATAATGAAGGAAATGAAACCTGAGTCTGGACACGTAAGATTAGTTTTTGAAATGCCAACTAGAGGATTATTAGGATATAAGCCGGACTTTGTGATTGATACAAAAGGTGAGGGAATTATTTCTAGTCGTGTAGTCGGATTTAGGCCATACGTTGGAGAAATTGAAAAAACTTCTGTTGGTTCTATGGTTTCTATGATGGCCGGAAAATCTTCTGGATTTTCATTATTCAATCTTCAAGAGAGGGGCGAATTGTATATTGGACATGGAGTTGAACTTTACGAGGGAATGGTTATCGGGACTGTATCAAAAGGTAATGATATGGCTGTAAACCCAACCAAAGGAAAGGAACTTACTAATATGCGTGCGTCTGGATCTGATGAAGCGATAAGATTAATTCCACCAAAAGACCTGACTCTTGAACGAGGAATGAGTGTTATGAAGGGAGACGAATATCTTGAAATAACTCCTATGAATATCAGGCTTAGAAAACAGTATTTAACTGAAAACGATAGAATAAAAGCAAAAAGATCTAAATAGATAATTCGGAAATAAAAAAACAGGACGAGAGTCCTGTTTTTTTATTACTAAACTTTTTGAAATTCAATATCGTTGCCATCACTATCATTCATTTGTGCCCAGACTTTAGTAACTATTACGTCAGGAAATCGTTCTTTGATAATAGCTTCTTCTTTCTCCATATCTTCTATTTGCTTGGTTTTTTCCTCTTCTGTATTTGCAAAATTGTATGAACTGTATGCACCGCAATCGCTATGATGTACGATAATGAAGTTTCTGGCTCCATGTTTTTCGTAAGATATTCCGATTTCATTTAAAATGAACTCTCTTACTTCTGGAGTTCCGTCGACAAGAGCTTTTCCTGAACCAGCATTTGAAATAACGTCGCAATCTCCAAAATAACAATTCTCTTTTATCCAATTTAAAGTTTTATTTTGTAGGCGGAAGTCCATACATTTTAACATCAGGTTGTTGCATTTATGAGACATAAGTATATTGAAAAAGTAATTATGTGATATTTATATCAATTATAATTTAAGTTGTAAACACGATTAATTTACATTGTAAGCCTTTTTAAGTTTTTGAATTCGAGCATAGGATTCGTAAATTCTTTTTTCATCAATTTCTCCATTTACTACGGCTTGATAAATTGCTTCAATTGTTTTTGTTGGAGCTTCTTCGTCGTATATTTTAATATTATTTGAAATAATTAACATATCACAGCCGGCATTAATAGCCCGTATGGCTGCTTTTTCTTGGCCGTAATGTTCTGTTATCGCACCCATTTGCATATCGTCGGAAATAATTACGCCTTTGAATTTAAGCGTGTTTCGGAGTAATCCCTGAAGAAATGTTTTTGATAATGTAGCTGGATATTCCTTATCAATATTTTGATTGACTATATGGGCAGTCATAATAATGTCGCTGTATCCGTTTTGAATTAAATAAGCGTAGGGAATTAATTCTTTGGCACTGTAAGTATTTGTAACGTCAACCATTCCAAGATGGCTGTCTGAGGTTGAGCTTCCGTGTCCTGGGAAATGCTTAATTGCAGAGATTATTTTTTCCTGGTGTAGTCCTTCAATAAATTTATTTGCATAAATAAATACTTTTGCAGGATCTTCAGAAAAAGATCTTTCAAGGTATCCGATTACGGGATTGGCTGGATTAACATTTACATCAACTACTGGAGCAAAATCGAGATTGAAGCCCAAGTCTTTTAATTCTGAACCAATTTTTTTTCCTTCGATTTTAGCAGTGTCGGCATTATTCGAGAGACCAATTTTTTCTGCACTTAGAATATTTGTGAAGCCATATTTTTCTTTAAGGCGATTCACGTATCCACCTTCAGAATCAACCGCAACAAAAATTGATGAATTAGAATTTTTTTTGATATCTTCAATTAATTTTTTTGTTTGTGACGGGCTTTCGATATTTCTTTTTATTGTTCCAGTGGATGGGTTGTCTTTATCAAAAAGGATTATTCCTCCAATGTTGTTATTTTTAATTTCTTTTACGATATAAGAATCTTGATTTGCTTCAAGTCCACGAAAGCCTATGACCATCATTTGCCCAATCATATTTCTCAGCTCTTTTTCTTTATTGGACTTGGTTGTCGTGGCGGCAAGTGATATTGAGAACACCGATAATATTATTATAATAATGGGGAATATTATTTTTTTGTGATTGTATTTCATCTTTTCTTGTATTATAATTAATTTATAATTGTTTATACAATAAATTATGAATCAAATAAAACAGATATGCAAATGTAATATTTGCGGTAATGTCGTCGAAGTTTTGCATATTGGTACTGGAGAGCTCATTTGTTGTGGTCAGCCAATGGAAAAAATGGTTGAGAAAATCCAGGAAGAAGGATTTGAGAAACATCTACCTATTATCGAAAAAAGAGGGAATGTTGTGAAGATAAAAGTTGGTGAAGTGTTGCACCCAATGGAAGATGCCCATTTTATTGAGTGGATAGAAGTAATAGTCGATGGTGTTTCTTATAGAAAAATGCTAAAATCTGGTCAATCTCCAGAAATGCAAATTGAGATTGGAGAAGGAGATATTTCCGTTAGATCTTTTTGTAACGTGCATGGATTGTGGAAGAGTGCTAAGGTGTCTGAGGTAGAAGATAAAAAAATAAATTTTGCTCAGTTTGAAAAAATCGATTTAAGAATTGCAAAAATTATTGATGCTGTGGCCTTGGATGGTTCTGATAAGCTTTTAAAATTAAATGTTGAGGTTGGAGATGAAACAAGGCAAATACTTGCTGGTATCGGAAAGTTTTACAAACCGGAAGAGTTGATTGGTAAGAGCATAGTCATAGTTGCTAATTTGGAGCCAAGAATGCTCCTTGGACAAGAGAGTCAGGGAATGGTTTTAGCTGCTCGCGATGAGCAAAATCTTTCTGTATTAGTTGTAGATAAAAGTATTACTTCTGGAATAAAAATAAGTTAAAAAAATATGAATAAAAAAAAGGATATCGTTTTAAATAAAAATGAAGATTGTTGTGATTGTGACAGTAATGGAATGATTGAGAAGAAAATTTTTAAATTTTTAATTTTAATTTTTATTTTATTTTTAATATTTTTTGTCTATGCGTCAACTCAAAAAGTAATACGAGAAAATAATTCTGCTTTTGTTTCTAAAGAAGATGCTAGTTTTATTAATATTAACAAAACAGGAACAGTATATGTTGTTCCAAACGTTGGCTTAATTAGTTTAAATTCAACAGTTAGTGCAAAGACTATTGCTGATGCCTTAAAACAGAATAATGAAAAAATTTCTCAAGTTATTGTTTTTTTAAAGTCCCAAGGAGTGTCCAGTGAGGATATTAAGACTTCTGATTTTAATGTATCTCCGAATTATGAGCGAGTAGTGACCGAGGATTTATTTTCTAATGTGATAACCGAGGGTCAAAAAAAAGTTGTTAGTTACGAAGTGTCTCAGACGATGGAAGTTAAGATAAGGGATCTTAATAAGGTAGGATTAGTAATTGATGGAGCAACTGAAGCTGGCGTTAATAATGTTGGCAATCTGAATTTTGTAATTGAGGATGAAGATAGTGCAAAAGCTCAAGCTAGAGAGAAAGCAATAAAAGATGCAAAAATTGAGGCTCAAGGTATTGCTGATAAACTTGGGGTAAAACTTGGAGGTGTGAGTAGCTATAGCGAATCATTTTCGATTCCTGTTTATCGTAATGATGTAAGTTACGAAAAAGCGGTTGGTAGTAGTTCTTTATCAAATATTGAAATAGGAAAAAATAAAATAGAAGTAACAGTTAATCTTTCATTTAAAGTTAATTAAAAAATAATAAGATGGAAAACGAAGCAAAAAAAAATAAAGTAATAATCAAAAATATTATCTGGGTGCTTATTGCTGTTTTTGTAATAGCATGTAGTTATTATGTGGTTGTTTTAATGGGTAAAAATAATAAAGTTAATGAAGAAAAAGAAATGGATCAGCCTAATGTAACTCAAGTTAAAATTGACCAAGTTAAGATAGACGTGTTAAAAGAAGGATCTGGTGCTGTTATTACGAAGATAGGAGATGTTATAAGCGTTCATTATACTGGAACTCTAGTTGATGGAACTAAATTTGATTCCAGTGTAGATCGAAAGGTTCCTTTTGAATTTACGATTGGCGTTGGACAAGTTATAAAAGGTTGGGATCAAGGTTTACTTGGAATGAAGATCGGAGAAAAAAGAAAATTAACCATACCTTCTAGTTTGGCTTATGGGGAAGCTGGGGCTGGTGGTGGACTTATTCCTGCAAACGCAACTCTTATTTTTGATGTTGAGTTACTAGGAATAAAATAGTAAAAATCGGAAAATATTATTTTAAAAATAAATTAAAAAGCAGATTACCATATCTGCTTTTTGTTTATAATTGATTTTAAGATTCTTGTTTTTTATGATATATTTGTCTATATTATGCTTATTAAAGTAAAAGTATTTCCTTCTTCAAAGGTGGAATCAATTGTCAAAAAGAAAGAAGATTCTTTTGAAGTTTGCGTCAGAGAGCTTCCGATTGAGGGAATGGCAAGCCAAAGAGTTATCCAAGTTTTAGTTGATTATTTTCGAATAGAAAGAAGTAAAATACGGTTGATTAAAGGGGCCAAAAAAAGAAATAAAATTTTTGAAATATTAAATTAAAATGGAAAAAATAATTCCTATTTATAAGCCAGTTGGTTTTTCAAGTTTTGATATTGTAAAAAAGTTTAAAAAAGAAACTGGCATTATTCAAAAGGTTGGCCATGGAGGATCTCTTGATCCATTTGCTTGTGGAGTTTTGCTTTTATTATTAGGAGATGCAACAAAGAAGTTTGAAGAAATAAGAAAATGGAAAAAAACTTATTTGGCGGGAATAAGACTTGGGGCGTTTTCTTCAACTCAGGATGTTTCGGGAAGTATCGAAATGTTTAGTTGCGAGAGAGTTTCTTTGGTGCAAATAAGAGATATTTTAAGTAATATGTCTAATAAAGACACAATGCAAAAAGTTTCACCATTTTCTGCCGCAAAGCATAATGGTCAACCACTTTATAAGTTTGCAAACAAAGGTATAATAATTGAGAAAACAAAGAAGATTTTTTTAGGGAATATTGAAATTATTTCTTATAAATGGCCGTTATTGACAATTAGAGTTGAGACTTCGGGTGGGGCATACATAAGACAGTTGGCGGAGGATTTTGGACTTGAGGCTGGATGTAAAAGTTTTGTTTATTTCCTTGAAAGAGAGAGGGTTGGTGAGTATAACATTTCTAATTGTTACAAGATTGATAAACTTAATAATATTTTAAATTAATATGGAGGAATTTAATCAATTTTTAATGAATAAGGCATTATTATCTAGTGTTTTGGCTTGGTTTATGGCACAAACAAC
>JALNZJ010000060.1 GCA_023229485.1 bacterium
TAGCTCCGAGTCTCTGCATTTCTTCTGCTTCCTTAAGAGTAATAAAATCAGGACGGGTTTCGAAGCTCATTCCAACAATGCGATGCTTCGCTTTTTCATTCTTTTTTTGAGCCTTTTTTAGCTCCGACCATAGTTCCTCAATGGTTAATTTTTTACTTCGAGGCTCATCTTTTGTTTCATTACAAGCATCAAAACATTTTTTAACAAACCAAATTTTATATTTTAAATCATAAAAAGACCAAGTCCCACCAATCATTCTTATTTCTATTTTATCGGTAGGGTGTCCACTTATCTGTAATACTTCAATTCTTTTTATCGTTTGCTTGTAAGGATTAAACCTTAATCTTTTTGCTCTTTCAACTGCTGGCTCACCAGAAAGATAACTCTTAGGAATATTTTTCTCACTTGGACAATAAATGCATTTTCCAGGGCATTCATATGGCTTGGTAAGTATCGAAACGTTTACAACTCCCGCCAAAGAACGAATCGGCCTTGTACGAAGAACCATTTCCAGTGAACTATTTTTTTTAATACTTTTTTTATCAACTAGATTATGGTAAACTTTAAGCAGCTCAATATTGCTTGGACAGGTAATTTTCAAGTGTTTGGAAATTTTTCTTTTAGCATCAGATAAATTTTTTGCAGAAATATCTTCAATTTGGGCAATTTCTTTGATTATTAATTCTTTAGGAGTCATAATTTTGATTTTGTATGGATAAAAAAGAGGCACAAAAAATAATAGGCGAAACCAAAGATGTATATAATCAGATTGCTGAAAAATATGCATCAGTTAGGGACGAAGCTTGGAGTGAAATGGATTTTCTGTTTGGAAAGTTTTTGAAAAGTGGAGATAAGGTTCTTGATCTTGGTTGTGGTAACGGCCGATTTTATGATTCGTTTGTTAAAAATGGTGTTTTCTATCTAGGAATTGATAATTCAGAAAATTTAATAAATATAGCACGTAAAAATCATTCAGAGGGGGAATTTGTTCTTGCATCAGCGCTTAATCTACCTTTTAACGACGAAGAGTTTGACGCAGTTTATGGAATTGCTATATTGCATCACATACCATCCGAAGACTTAAGAAATCTTTTTGTAAAAGAAGCAAAAAGAGTCTTAAAAAAAGATGGTTATTTAATACTAACAGTTTGGGACTTGAAAGAAAAGAGAGAACAAGAGAAAAGTAATAAAAAATTTAACATCTTTAATCTTTTTCGTCAACGCATAGACAATGACGATATATTTATTCCTTGGTACGGTGCCCAGGATTGTTATTTTTATACTTTTACAATGGAAACATTTAAGAGAATAGTTGAAGATAGCGGATTAACTATTATTGAGCATGGAGAAATCCTTGTTGGAAAAAAGCCATATCGAAATTTTTACATTGTTGCCAAAAATAAAATTAAAAAATAATACAAATAAAATTTAAAATGGAAAAAAAAGAAATTATAAAAAAAGAAACAAAAAGAAAGTTTAATATAGTTGTATCAGGTGCTGCCGTGATGGATCTTTGTTGTGATAATATAAAAGAATTAGCAAAAGAAGTTGGGGCAGAAATCGCAAGAAAGGGTCACACATTAGTTACGGGAGCAACAACGGGAGTTCCTTATTATTCTGCACTTGGATGTCATGAGGTGGGAGGTGAAAACGTCGGTTTTTCTCCAGCCGAATCTAAAATTGATCATGTTAGAAGATATAAGCTGCCGTTGGACCCATTTGATCTTATGGTTTATACCGGCTCTGATTATGTTGGTAGAAATATTATTATGACAAAATCAGCCGATGGGGTAATTATTATTTGTGGAAGAACTGGAACCTTGCATGAATTTGCCACAGCAGTCGAGTGCGGAAAACCAGTTGCTATTTTAGAGAAATCAGGAGGAACTGCAGATAAAATAAAATTCATTTTGGATGAAAGTAAAAAAATAAAATCTCCAGTTGTTTTTGAAAGAAATCCAAAGGTCTTAGTTGAAAAATTGTTAAAATTAGTCGAAGAAGACAACAAAAAAGCTAGTAAGGTTTTAAATGAGGCAAAAAAACCAAACAAAAATAGAAGATATAAGTAATAAACTTATGGCCAAAAAAATATCATTACCTAAGGATAAGGTTATAAAAGAAAATAAAGCAAAAAAGAAGATTATAACCAAAAAAAATATTTTAAAGAAAACCACGGTAAAAACTATTAAGCCATTAAAAGTAATAAAGGCAATTTCTAAAAAAATAGCTAAAAAAGCTATTCCTAAAAAGCCAATTAAAAAATTAGTTATTAGAAAGGAAATAAAAGAAAAAAAGATTGGTCAGATTCTTCATTTTTACGACAAGCTAAGCGTAATTGTAATAAAGCCAAAATCTGACTTGGGTGTTGGGGATACGGTTCGCATAAAAGGAGGTAAGGATACAAATTTCAAACAAAAAATAACTTCAATTGAGATAGATGGAAAAAAAATCAAATTAGCTAAAAAAAATCAAGTCATTGGTTTCAAAATTAAAGAAAAAGCTAGACCAGGATATTGGGTGTATAAGATTGAAGCATGAGTAATCAGTATATTATTTCAATAGAATTATTAAGAGAAAAAATAAAGGATAACAAAAGCTATCCTTTTTCTCTTCCGGTTGTGAGGCACTTGGAAAAGATTGAATTTGACAGTCCAATAACTTTTTTAGTCGGAGAAAATGGGACAGGAAAATCTACTTTGCTTGAGGCGATTGCCATTCAATATGGCTTTAATCCAGAAGGAGGTTCAAAGAATTTTAATTTTGAAACAAGGCAAACGCACTCAAGCTTGAATGAATTTATTCGCATAGCGAAAGGAACAAAAAAGCCCAAAGACGATTACTTTTTAAGGGCAGAAAGCTTCTATAATGTTGCTTCCAATATTGACGATATAGGTGTTACTGGATATGGAGAAATATCATTGCATAAACAGTCGCACGGAGAATCATTTTTCTCCTTGTTTTTGCATAGGCTAAGGGGCGAAGGAATATATCTTTTTGATGAACCAGAAGCAGCACTTTCACCTCAAAGACAACTGGCCCTTATTGCTAGGATGGATGAACTTATAAAACAAGGCAGTCAATTCATAATCGCTACACATTCTCCAATACTCTTATCCTACCCAAAAGCGAAAATTATCCAGATTACCGAGCAAGGATTTGAAGAACTTCCATACAAAGAAACCGAATGCTATGACTTCTACAAGACTTTTATAAATCATCCAGAAGATATTTTAAGAAGAATGGATATAAAATAATTATAAGGATATTATTTTAATAGTTAAAAATTTTAGCTTCATTGTTGGTTGAGAAGAATTCTTCCCGCTTTAAGGGCAGGGACTCAATAAAATATATCCCAATGTATTTTGCTTAATTTAAAAATACACTCCCAGGGAAGTGCATTTTTTATAAGTGTTGCTGTATTGCTCGTTTATGTTCTTCAAAAGTTTTGCTAAAAATGGTTTTCCCATCTTCTTTCGAAGACAAGTAAAAAAAGTAATTATTAGCTGTTGGATATATAGCAGCAATTATACTGTCTATTGATGGATTACAAATCGGACCTAATGGCAATCCTCTATTCAGATATGTATTGTAGGGTGAATTAGTTTTGTTATCAATTTTAGTACCATCGGCTTGTGCATATAAAGTTGTAGCGTCAACCTGTAAGGCCATTCCAATCCTCATCCTATTTTGAAGAACGCCCGAAACCATCTTTCTGTCATTTGTTCCTTTTACTTCTTTTTCGATTATTGAAGCAATGGTTACAATTTCGAATATAGTTTTATTCTGTTTCTTGATTTGATCTCTTAAGTCCTGAGTTAATTTTTTATCAAAATTTTTAAGAGCTTTTTTAATTACACTGCTCGCATCATCGCTACTTGTTAAATAATACGTATCAGGGTATAAATATCCTTCTAAGCTAATAGTATTTGGTTTATCAGCTAAAAAAGAAAATTCGTTTGTAAAATTTTTTGGTTTATCGGTCTTATTTGAATAATTAACGGCTGGAATTCCAACAATATCATAAAATTCCTTTTTTGTAGTTTTATTTATTTGATTTAGTTCTTCTGCAACATCTTTCAATGTCCATCCTTCAATTATTGTCAGTTTTTTAGCCGATGATTTTCCATTAGTGATAATTTCAATAATTTGCTCAGTAGTCATGTTTGAAGCAAGCAAATAATCTCCAGCCTGAATCTCATTTTGTTTCTTATCCAAATAAAGCTTTAATAGGAACACTAAATCATTTTGAATAAGGTTTTCTTTTTTTAAACTAGAAGATATTTCTTTCGCTACTTCTCCCTCAGAAATAGTAAATATTCTTTGTTCATCATTGTTAATATTAACCGCATTGAGGCTAAAAGAATAATAACCTAATGTAAATATTCCTGCAGCAAGAATAAGAAAAGCAAAGATAGTAATATAAAGTAATATTTTTTTCATATAGCAGTATTTTATCGTGTCATTTATTTGAAGTCAAATATGGCAAATATTCAATTAAGATTCAGTTTTTGATGTCTCCACTATTTAACAAGTTAATTTTGCACAATCTCTTTTCTTTCCCCTGTTGACAAAAAAAATATAGGGGATATAATTAGGGCATAAGAAACTTTATGCAATACCAAAGTATTACAACTAGATATTCAAAATGTAATTCCCAATCAGTTTGGGCTTTATTTATTTTGGTTACTACAAGAATACCGAGGGGGTGCTTATAAAGGTTTTTATAAAACAAAAAACTAAACAAGCCCCCCAACAAAGGGGGCTTTTAAATTTAGTTTATAATAAGAAATCGCAAAAAGCTTATTTGTTATAGCGCTGTATCAAATAGTTATTATTGCGAATCTTAAATAATTAAAAATATGGAATACTTTATAACTAAGCAAAAACTTAAAGAACTAGAGCACGAACATGAGCACTTAAAGCAAATGATTAAAGAAGAAATTACAAGAGAGGTTCCGACCTTGCTTGAAAGTGGTGATCTTAATCCAGACTTCACTAGTTATGAAGAGGCTTTAGAACAGAATCAAAGTCGGATTGAAGAGATAGAGAATATTATAAAAAACCATCAAATCATTAAAAAGCCACCAAAAGAAGAAAGAAATAAGGTTTTTCTTGGTGCTAATGTTATTTTAAAAAACGATAAGCATAAAACCGAATATAAAATAGTAGGAACACTTGAGGCAAATCCTTTTGAGGGCAAAATCAGCGACGTATCTCCGGCTGGTAGAGCATTCATTGGAAAAGCTGTTGGCGAAGTAGTTTCGGTTGGTCCAATGCAAGCCACCTATCAAATTTTAGAAATAAAATATGAAGACGCATAAAATAATCAGCTTAGTCGAATAATAATACCTAGTTAAAATAACTAGGTATTTTTTTCTTGCTTATGATTCGGTTTTATATTAAAATTAGTCTTATAGTTTTAATTTAAAAACGAATGATGACAAAATTAAATAAAATTGTTAAGTATTTAGTATTAGCTGATTTAGCTTTTTATAGCGGTTG
>JALNZJ010000061.1 GCA_023229485.1 bacterium
TCGCGAGCCAAATTCTGAGAATTATTCACCATTCTCTGGGCTTTATTTGTAAAATTTATTACATCCATATTTTTATAATAGACTAGTTTTCAAATTTAGCACTCGAAACCATAGTCCGCTAATTTATCTCTATGCTCATTATATATTAAATAATCCAAATGTCAAAAGGTTGAATCTTTTTAGACTAAAGTAAGGTACTTTTTAAATTGAATTGCAGCAGACAATCGCATGTAATTATTCTTTTCCCTTCCCTCCATCTCGGCAAAAGTTCGAACCTCTCCATTGGGAATAAAAATAGCATCCCAACCAAATCCATTTGTTCCCTTTGGATTTTTAGTAATTAATCCTAAGGTTTCTCCGATAAAAAACTCTACAGACTTTCCGTCAAGAGAACAAGCTAAGCATACCTTCGCAATAGCTTTTCTATTTTCCCCAAGCAAATTACAAATTTTATCCAAAGACAAATTCTCCAAAAAAGAACGGACAAGGGCACCAGGTAACCCTCCCATGTCCTCAAAAAAAAGCCCAGTATCTTCTACAAAAACCGGGTGATTTAATGTTTTATAAGCAGCCAATACCTTTTCTCGACTAACGTCTTCTACGCTAATGCTTTGAATCTCTGGTAATTCCAATTTTATTTGTTTAAGTTGAATTCCTAAAATATCCTGATATTCTTTAAGTTTATTGTCGTTTGAGGTAACAAAATACATTTTAATATTAATTATTAAGCGGTTTCTTAATGCCTAGCTTAATCGCTATTTCCCCAGCCCTTTCTTTGTCTTTCATATTTTCTTTTCTCTCCAATACAAGAAAGGATATTCGATGGAAGAAATTATTATATACTATTCGATTTAATCTATCTAATTTTATTTGAAATGGAGCAGATAAAGCATCTTCGTTAGAACCATTTTGTTGTTCCTGCAAAAAATGATTATAATCACTTTGCAATTTTTTCATAAGATTTTTTTCTCTCTCGGAAAGCCCCTCTCCTGAAATTTCCCCTCTTCTGGTCGTAAATTTAATAACAAATCAAGCTTATCGGCTGGCAATAATTGATAACATTCATTGTAATGCTGAGAAACCACTCCTTCTTCCCATAATATTTTTTGGGCAATAGAACTGTCCATCATTAATGGCTCAGGACCTAATTTAGATGATTCTGGATCAAAATTCATTTTATAATTATTTATTTGAATTAGAATGTACCTTTAAATAATTTTTTGATTCCCAAAAGTTAATAGCAGTTTTTTGCTCTTCAAATCCATAAGAATCATAAAGAACAAAAGAATATGGAATAAAATTATTAGAATCGAATATTAAAAAAAGTTGATTTGCGTTTAAGTACCAAGTAGAAAAATTTTTCTCTTCAGGAAGCAACACTTCTTCAACCTTTTTTTCTACGCTAACCATGCTACTTCCGCCATTGACTTCATCAATCAACTCAGATGTTTTTCTAACTACTGAAGTTTTAAACACATCAGCAAGATAAATATAAACTTCATTATTTTTATTTTCCGATTCGAGGACCTGAGGCAAAGAAACAATATTTTTAGTTTCCTGACTATAAGTCCAGCTAGAAGATACCTTACTCTGCAATACATTTTCATTATATTTAGAAAAAACAGTAACAATAGAAACATATTCTCCGGATTGATATATTTCAGGGCTACTATTTTCGATTCGTATCGAACTAGAAACACCAGATTTCTTCTTTTCAAAATCACTATCAATTACACTCTGAACCGTAGAAGGAAGATTTGAAGGTTTAATAAATTTTATCGAAGAATTTTCTTCCTTACTATTCGTTAAGATTATGTCAGGTTTTGGATATACCTTTTCTTCAACCTTTCCATTAACTGCCACCACCCCATCGACAGTTTTATTAGAAGCATACTTTGGTGCAGAAAAAAAGGAAAACACTGTAAATACAAGCAATATTACTGCTAGTCCAAACCCTCCATAAATATAATATTTTTTTTCTTCCATAAAATTATCATAAGTTACTTATTTTTTTCTATCCAAGAGTCTAATCTTCTTTGAGTTTGTAAAAATGGCTTTAAGGAAACATTTTCTACTGATCCTCCTTGTCCATAGCCGAATGGATTATCCAAATTTTTAATAAAATAAATCATATAAATAAGCATAAAACTTACAAAAGAAATAAAGAAAACGCCCTCATAGAAAGGTTCCATTTTTATAAAAATAAACCCAGAAATAAGTATTATTGTGATAATCTCTGCAATCGCATAGCCAGTACCTATAAAATTAGTATCTTTAATAGTATGAGCCCTGTTTATTAATTTTCTAATAGTATTTTGCTCTCCTTTCAATCTTGCAACAAAAGGAGGGTGAGATAATCCTTCTAATTTTATAAAACAATCATTAAATCCTTCCAAGTCATCCATAACAGCTGCTGTTCCTTTCTTATTTTCAAACCAAGCAGATATATCACCACACATTTTTGAACAACTCTGGACTATCTCTATTCCAATGTCTTTATTTTTTGATTTGTAAACAATCTTCCCTTCATCAGCGATACTTTCGATATTAGAAGAAATATCCGTAGGAATTTTTTCACTTTCCTTATAGTCTGACAAAACTCCCGACACAAGAAAACCAATTAAAAAAATATTTGCTGAAATTATTGCTGTAAACAAAGGACTTAAAGAAAAAACTTCAAATCCGAACTGATGCATCAAAACTTTTGCAACGACAATTGTAAAAATAACTGGAACAATCCGCCAAGCAAGTTTAAATTTTGGGTTCATTAAAATCATTTTTCTTTTACTCATTATTAAGAGCTGCTCGAGTTGCATCTCCTACATTACCAGTTTGTCTTATTCCCTTTGCTTTCTGATATGCCATGACAGCAACACGCGTCATTGGACCAAAAGTACCTATTGGCAATCCTTCAAAGTAACCCTCTTCAGCAAGTCTTTTTTGTAGCTCTAATACTTCATCATCTCCGGTAAGTCCAACATAAAGTAATTTAGTAAACTTAAATGATGTACTATTAGAAGAATTGGAGGTTATGGAACTACTCTTTGGAACAACAGAAACGACTAATGTGGCACACTGTCCTCCTGTTTGGCATATGTATACATTTGCTGTTCCGGTTCCAATACCAGCAACTATTGCTTTATTTCCCACTATTGCAGCCGAAGCGATATTAGAACTAGAATTATTAGAAATATAATAATTACTACCACCGGTAATAGAAACCAGCACACCTTCGCCACTCTTCAAAGAAACATTATTTGGACTTAAAATAATAGAATTATTATTAGTATTATTTGTCGAAACACTACCAACTGAAACAGAAATTGGAACACAAGCATTATTAGAAGAACAAACAACTATAACCGCCACACCATTTGCAAGTCCAGATATGGTTAAATTATTGCCAGAAACGCTAGTGCTAGCTACGGACGAACTAGAATTATAAGTGACGTAATAATTACTTACCCCTCCCGAAAGTGTAATAATCGAATTTTGTCCAATTGCTATTGTTGGATTATTTTGACTAGCAGTTAAAAATGCAGACGAAATAGTTGATGTAGAGGTCGATCCCGTACTGCTAACAGTAACATAAAGAGTTGCACACGAGCCAGAAGTCTGACAAACATAAATATTTGTACTACCTGCATTTAAGGCTGAAACCGTGACTGCACTTCCGCTAATCGCCGCTGAAGCAATACTAGAACTAGAATTATTAGAAATATAATAACTTCCTCCTCCAGTAATATAGACTGTAGAGCTTTGTCCTGTTGTTAACGAAAGAGAACTCTGACTTAATATAATCGACGAAGAGCTAGTTCCATTACCATTAACAACTATCGCAAGATTAATACATCCTCCTTCTGCCGAGCAAACAGCTAAAGAAGAGGATCCAACTGAAACACCAGTAATTGTCACTATATTGCCGCTAATATTAGCCTGAAAAACATTACCTTGATATGAGGCCAAGGAATAAGGAGCTGATCCTCCAGAAACAGTAACCGTCAATGCTTGCCCTGTTAAAAGAGTTAAGCTACTTTGACTTAATGCGATATTTCCCCCACTAGCGACATAATTAACTATTATTGATAATGAGCTACAATTGCCGACAGAACTACAAACAGTGACAATTGAAGTTCCATTAGCAATTCCATATAAATTAAGAGTGCTTCCATTTACGGATGCTTGGACATAGCTAGGATTAGAATTCGAAGAAAGATAATAAGTACTACCAGATCCTCCTGAGATAGAAACTGTAGTGTTTTGTCCGATCGCAACAGTTGGAGAGGCAGGACTGAAAACAAGAGTAGTATAACTTGCTGTACCAATTGTCACGTTTACAATACCACAATAACTTTGACCACTAGAACAAACAGTAATTGTAGAACTTCCATTACTATTTAAAGTGCTCAAATAAAGAATTGATCCAGTAATACTAGCCTGAATCACTCCAGCATTTGAATTACTCAAAATTGAATAAGTTCCAGTGCCTCCTGAAATAGAAATCGGAACTGTTTGGCCTGCGGCGATAGTAACGTTTGTTTGACTAAAAGTAATTGCACTAGCTCCAGAACTTTGAACAGTTACATAAATACTACCACAATTTGTTGTACTTCCTTGAGAGCAAATAGTAACAACGGTTGAACCATAACTATTTGCAGTAATAGTGATTGAACTCCCACTTATACTAACATTTGCAATAGGAGCGTTGGAATTATTAGATAAATAAAGAGAACTACTTCCCGCAGTAATAGTTGATGATTGCCCAACTGACAAGACAACCCCAGTCTGACTTAAGGAAAGCGTCGTTGAAGATGTTGTGTATGGCCAAGCAGTACTAATTGATTGCTGCCCATTAACAGCAACATAAACAGCCGAAGAAGAAGCCATTCCATAAGTTCCCGTACTGATAGTATTTGAAAAATACCCCGTAGAATCAGTCGTTCCCATACTAGATATCTGTAGTCCAGAACCAGTTTTGGTATAATATAATAGAACGGTAGAGTTTGCATCTCCATTAACAGTAATCCTAACCAAGTCTCCATTCCCAGTACTTGCAACTGTTAAAATGGGAGTAGCGGCAAGGGCGATAGAATTAAAAGACATCAGTACTATTGCAGCGAAAAAGGAAAAGATAAATAAAAAAATATTTTTAATATTCATAAACATATTTTAATTAGATTTATAATTTATAACCAGAAATTAATCTCACAAAAAAAATTAACTTATATTTATATATAATACCACAAACAAAAAAATATGCTAATTAGAGTTGTATGTTCCCACAACAGTAAAATCCTTTAATTTTGAGCTAGAATGTTCGGCATAAAACTCTTGCGTTAAATCTTTTCCAGCCAAGCATCCTTCGTGCTCGCCATTTCTAAATAAAGAAGAGACATCATATACCAATCCATCAACAGCAATATATGAAAGACTTCCATTGCGTCCATTATACTTACTAAGAGTTTCGGCAGTAAAGACTGTT
>JALNZJ010000062.1 GCA_023229485.1 bacterium
AATAGTCATTAAGCCGATAAATATCCAATCTGTAAGATTAAATACTGCACTTAAAAGACAACAGGCTCCACAATTACCATCATTATTGCTATAAGGACAAGCAACTTTTTCAGTAGGAGTTCCGCTTATTGGACTTCCATCTATAGCCGTATATGTACATTCCACCTCCATGTTAACTAGTCTAGCTGCATTTGCTGGACTTATAATACAGCGATCCAAAGCAGCAGTTCCGCTGGCTGCCCCCACTAAAGCAGGAGCCCCGATAGTGAAAAAAAGTGTAATAAATAGTAGTGCTGATAAAATTTTATTTTTCATAATTATTTTTAAATATTTTTATTTATTTAATATGTAATATTTTTATGTTTTTTACATTCCCAAATTTGATACTTCACTCATGATAATCTTAGCTCCTAATATAACTACCAAACCGAGGACTGCGGCTATAATTATTTCTTTTGCTTTTTTAACTTTTTCCGTATCGCCTCCAGCCGTCATCCAAACAATACCCCCTATTAAAAGAACTAGCAAGCAAATTATTCCAACTACTGTGAATATTTTATCTGTAATGTTCTGCAATATGACTAGCAATGTTCCGGACCAAGCTGTAGTCGCAGGAGCTGCACTAACCATTCCACATGTAAAAAGGAATATAAAAATTATAGTCAAACATTGAAAATATTTTTTATTCATAAATCAATATTATATAAGTCCGTTAACAAAGCTCATCATCATAGCAGCAGCCAATACAACAACAAGTCCAATTAAGGCATATTTAATAAAATCAAACGCTGATTTTGTTCTACCCGTGTCGCTTCCAGCTGTCATATAGAATATTCCGCCTATGATAATCATCAAGACACAAAGAGGGGCTACCCAACTAAATAAAATATTAACAAGCTTTTCAATAACATCTTGAACAGATAAATTGGCCCATTGTGTGAGAGATGGAGCGGTGTAAGCAGCGGCAATACCCGGAGTGATTACTAGCCCAGCAATCAACAAAGAAAGGCACGATGCTGTTAAGTATTTAGAATTTTTTTTATTCATAATTTTTTATTTTATTTATCTTACTTTATTATTATTATTTTTAACACTTGGTCGCACTAACACCTAAAGCATCAATAATAAATGCGTAAATTGCTTTAGAGGATAAAATAACAATTAATCCTATTACGGCATAAGTAATCGTACTTTTCGCCGTTTTTATTTTGCTAGGATCTCCCATCGATGTTAGCCAACTAATACCAGCTAAAAGAATTACAAACCCTAAGACTGGTGCTCCTAAATATATTAATGCATCAAAAATAATGCATAATAAACTTGGAAGAGTGCTAACAGCGAGTGGATTACTTATGATAACGCTACTAGTACCACCAGAAGCTGCCACTGCACTATTAATGATTCCGACAAATGAAATCGCTATTGAAAGAAAAAATGCAATTATTACTTTTTTTTCCATAACTATAAAATGATTCTTATTTTTTAAAGATTAGTGCCCTGTGATATTGCCCAGCATCAAATTCTTTTTCAATACTATATCCTTTTTCTATAATATTTTTTTTGATTATTTCAAATTTTATTAATTCATTTTTTAATCCCATCGGATTACCATCTTTCCAGTCAGCAATAAACATTAATCCCTTTTTTTTCAAAATGCGATCCGCTTCATTCAAAATTAGCTCAATATCATCTGATTGAAATAATGTATTGATAATAAAAACTAAATCCACTTCATCATTGTTAATAATTTTAACACCTTTCTCAATATCTGACAATATGGGTTTTATATTATTTACATTCTGTCTCTTGGCGTTAGCAATTAAAAATGATAATGGTTCTTCTAAGATATCAACTGCATAAACCATTCCTGATGGGACCATTTCTGCGAGCGGAATAGTCCATCCTCCCGCACCGCACCCAAAATCACAAGCAATCATAGTTGGCTTTATGGTTAGTGTATTTAGAATTTCTTGTGGATTCAAAAATTCATTTTGCATAAAGATTTGAGTTATTTAGTTTATTTAACCACAATGGCTCGCAAAAAGCGAGCCATTTTTTTATTCTTCTTCGTCATCAATTAGATCTTCGATTTTTTGATGCTCAAGGCAAGCAGCTGAGGCAACTTTGTCACCTTCTTTTATTTTCATAATCCTGACCCCCTGAGTATCTCGTCCAAGTTTTGGTATGCTCGAAATCTTAGTTCTAATTGTTTGTCCTTTTTGCGAAATAACGATTAAATCTTCTTGTTCTTGAATTATTTCTATTTTTACGATAGACCCAGTTTTTGTAGTAACCTTAGCAGTTTTTACTCCAGAACCTCCCCTTCCCTGTCTTTTGTATTCTGAAACTGCAGTTAATTTTCCAAAACCATTTTCCATCAATACTAATAAATAGGCTTTTTCTTTAGCTTTTTCCTTGCGGACAACTTGCATTCCAATCACCTGATCTCCCTTCTTAAGAGCAATACCCTTAATGCCAGCGGCTGTTCTACCCATTGCTCGAATTTCCTTTTCGGCAAATTTGATTGATTGTCCATCTCTTGTGACTAAGATAATATCATCGCCATCACCAATTTTTTGTACCCCACAAAGTGAATCGTCTTTTTTAAGACCGATTGCAATTAAACCATTACGCCTTACGTTTTCGAAATCCTTAATAGGAGTTTTTTTAACTATTCCATTCTTAGTTGCCATAAATAAGTATTTGACATCTCCATCCTTCCTATCGCTTTTGCTTACTGGCAAGACTGATAATATCTTATCGCTAGATGAAACTTCTAAGAAATTCATAATACCTCTTCCTTTATTAGATCTCTGACCTTCAGGGATTTCATAAACTTTGGTTTGAAATGCCTTACCAGAATCAGTAAAGAAGAAAATTGAATCGTGAGTTTGAGCTGAAATAAAATGATGGACTTCGTCGTCGTCTCCGGTCTTCATTCCTAAAGAGCCTTGCCCTCCTCTGTTCTGTTTTTTATATTCAGAAGGATTCATTCTTTTTATGAAGCCTCCAGCAGTTAAGGTAACTATCGTATCTTCTAGTGGAACTAAATCCTCTTCCGAAATAGTTTCTGGACTGTGTTTTACAATAGCTGTTTTTCTTACGTCTCCATAATTTTCTAATTCAAACTCAATTTCTTTTTTCATTGTCTTCTTCTGTTCTGCCTTGCTTTCAACTATTTTAGTTAGCTCTTTAATCAATTTTAGTTTTTCTGCAAGCTCATCGGCAACTTTTTGTTTTTCTAGTTTTGCCAATTGATGCAATCTAATTTCCAGAATTGCATCTGCTTGAAGTACGGTTAATTTAAATTTTTTACATAAATTATTCCGAGCATCTTCCTTGTCTTTTGATTTTCTAATCGTTTCAATAACATCTTCAATGCTATCAAGTGCAATCATTAAACCTTCTAAGATATGGGCTCGTTCTTTTGCCTTTTCTAAATCATGCTTTGCTCTTCTAACTACAACTTCTTGTTTGTGAATTAAATAATACTCCAAAACTTCCTTTAGATTTAAAACCTTTGGTTCGATACCATCAACCAATGCAAGCATGTTTAAATGATACATTCTTTGAAGGTCTGTGTATTTATATAAAGTATTTAAAATCTTTTTTGGAATTCCACCTCTCTGTAAATCAATGGCAATTCTCATTCCATCCTTATCAGATTCATCTCTAATATCCTTAATACCGTCAACTCTTTTGTTTTGAACCAAGCCAGCAAGCTGAGTAATCAAGTTTGATTTATCTACTTGAAAAGGAATTTCGTTGATGATAATCTGTGACCCCTTGCCTTCTTTTTCGATAATGTCTACTTTTCCACGCATTAAAAACGCACCTTTTCCTTGTGAATAGGCGGAAAGAATTGCTTTTTGATCAAAAATTATTCCACGGGTTGGAAAATCTGGCCCTTTAATAAATTGAAACAACTCTTCAATTTCTGCTTTCGGATTATCAATTAAATGAATAAGTGCATTTCCGACCTCAGTTAAATTATGAGGTGGGATGTTTGTGGCCATACCAACAGCGATTCCAGTAGAACCGTTTAACAGTAATGCTGGTAATGGAGCAGGAAGAACAGCTGGTTCTTTTCTTGTACCATCATAGTTATCAATAAAATCAACCGTTCCTTTTTCTATATCTTTCAGCATTTCTTCTCCCAGCTTCGACATTTTTGCTTCAGTATACCTTTGGGCTGCTGGAGGATCGCCATCAACAGAACCAAAGTTTCCCTGCCCTTTGATTAATGGATATCTAAGGGTAAATTCTTGAGCCATTCTAACCATTGCAGCATAAACTGCCTGATCTCCATGTGGGTGATATTTTCCCAAAACATCTCCAGTTATAGCAGCTGATTTTCTGAATTTGGCATCAGACCTAACTCCCATATCATACATTGCATAGAGTATCCTTCTTTGTACTGGTTTTAAACCATCCCTAACGTCGGGCAATGCTCTTGCAACAATAACAGACATTGCATAGTCAATATAGCTCTCCTTCATTTCTGTAGAGATTTCTCTGTCTACCACGTTCCCTATTGCCGAGATAAGTTCTTCTTGTTTTTTAGCCATTTTTCATTAACAACAATTTTTTATTTTTCTTCTAAGACCACGATATCTACTTTATCGTCACTCCCTTTTGGTCCCAAATGTTTCTTTTGGATATTTAATTTATCCTGTGGGACTACATCATTCTCCCCCATTACTTTTAAAAATGCACTTAATTTTTCTTTATTATAACACATCGGAATGACCATTTTTGGTTCAATTAAGGAAATAACTTTTACGGCTTCTTTAAAGCCAATGGTTTTATCTCCATCGATTGGAACGAGCAAAATGTCAACATTTCCTATTCCCTCCGTCTGTTCTTCATTTATTTCTTCTACTCCAAGTAAGCCAAGATGGCAGATTCTTATGTTTTCTGCTTCGACTAAATAAATTATATTTTTTTTCTTTTTATCTATTTGAAGAGAAGGAATTCCTTGTACAAAAACTCCTTTTATTTCATATTCGCCACAGGAAGAAATATTAAATTTATCGCCAGATTTAGATTTTCCAGTTTCGTCTTTTGCGGTAATATTACTTGTTTTTAGCAAAATATCAGCTTCTATTTTAGTAGACTTTTTGTCGTTCTCGGGAACGTCAATAGCAAGAAAGATATTTTCTTTGTCTGTAGACGAACTTGTTATTTGGAAGCATGTATCTCCGTACCAGGTTATTTTCATAAGCAAATATTATTTTTAAATGGAGCGGGCAAGCAGAATCGAACTGCCGTCTCAACCTTGGCAAGGTTGCATAATAGCCACTATACGATGCCCGCAAAGTTTATGTGCCGAGGTCCGGAATCGAACCGGAATCTAATGTTTTTCAGACATTCGCCGTGACCGACTTGGCTACCTCGGCATAATCTTGCACGCCCGAATTCGTTAATTATCCCTCGGACTT
>JALNZJ010000063.1 GCA_023229485.1 bacterium
CAACACATTGACCTCACATCCTCTGGCTTCATATCAGAATTGATATAGTTAGCAAAATAATTTATTCCATATTTTGCTGAAGCTTCAAACATAGGAATCAAGGCTGGATCATCCCAAGGAAAATCAGGAGTTATATTAATTGTCGGTATCGGGAAAGAAAATGGCCTTCCACTTCGATCTCCTTTTATCATCGCCGTATAGAAAGCCTTTGCAAAAACTTTCATTTCCTCTTCAAATTCACCATAAGTTTCTTTTTGAGGCAATCCACCAATTAATACAGGTTGTTTTGCAAAAACCCCAGAAGGTTTCAAATCAAGAGTAATATTAGTAAAAGGGCACTGAAATCCAACTCTTGTTGGAACAGCCATATTGTAAAGGAATTCTTGAATTGCTTGTTCTACCTGAACGTAACTAAGATTATCATAACGAATAAAGGGAGCGAGCAAGGTATCAAAATTTGAGAACGATACAGCTCCAGCAGCTTCTCCCTGAAGAGTATACATAAAATTAACTATCTGGCCCAAGGCTGTACGAAAATGTTTTGGAGGATAAGATTCTATCTTACCAGAAACACCACCAAATCCTTCTTGAAGTAATGCGTATAAATCCCACCCAACACAATAGCAAGAAAGTGTATCAAGATTATGAATGTGCATATCTCCTGATTCATGAGCTTCTCTTACTTCCTGAGGATAAATTTTATTAAGCCAATATTTTTTAACGATATAAGAAACCCCATAATGGTTTAATCCCTGAAGAGAAAAAGTCATATTAGAGTTTTCTTGAACCTCCCAGTCTAATTTATCTAAATAATCATCAACTCTATCAACGGCTTCTTCACTAATTTCTTGTGCCTCTCTAATTCTCCTTCTCTGTTCTCTGTAAAGGATAAAAGCTTTGGCAGCATCAATCTCATCTTCAAGCATTAATGCTTCTTCAACGATATCTTGGATTTCTTCAACGGTAGGTATTTCGTTCTCTTTAAATCTTCTGTTTAAAATATCAACTACCTTGTCTGAAATATTACTTGTTTTCTCACCGTTTCCAGAATCAGTAAAAGTTATCGCTTTAAAAACAGCTTTTGTAATTTTTTCTTGATTAAATTCTACAAGATCGCCATTCCTCTTTCTAATTTTAGTGATTTTATTTGTCATGATATTACAATTCTATCCTCCCCTAAAATCGCTGTCAATTTTGACAAAAATCTATAAGATTTTCTTGATTTTTAATGGGTCTGTTGATAATTTTTGGGATATAAACACTTATAACCCAATAAAAATATTAAAAATTACTTATTAGGACTAGTAGCAATAATAGTAATCCTAATTTCATCCTTATTTAAAGATTCATCACGAGATGCACCAAAAATAATCTTTGCATTTGATGAGACTCTTTTCTTAACTTCCTCTGCAATCTTTTTAACTTCAAGTACAGTTGCACTTCCTGATCCAGAAGCAACATTAAAAAGAATACTATTTGTTTTTTCAAGAGAAAATCCACTTATCGATAAAGAAAAAGCTTTATCAATCGCTTTTATTGCCCTATCCTTCCCTTCGCCCTTTCCTGTACCAAAAAAGGCAACTCCACCATTTTTCAAAGTTTCTTTTATATCAGCGAAGTCAAGATTTAATATTCCAGTATTTGAAATAATATTGGAAATACTTTCCACTGCCTCCTTAAGTAAATCATCACATTTCTGAAAAGCATAATCGATTGTAGCTTTTGGTGGAATTATACTTGTTAATTTATCGTTTGGTATAACAACTAAAGTATCGATGTGTTTTTTTATTTCTTCCAAACTTGAAAGCGCAATTTTTTTCCTTTTTTTACCTTCAAAAGAAAAAGGCAAGGTAACAACACCAATAGTAAGAACTCCTAATTTTTTTGCCATTTCGGCAACCACTGGCATAGCACCAGACCCCGTTCCGCCACCAAGTCCAGCCGAAAGAAAAACTATATCAGCATCTTTTATTAAATCTTCTATCTCTTTCTGACTTTCTCTTGCTGCCATCGCTCCAACTTCTGGCTTCATTCCTGAGCCAAGACCGTTAGTAGTTTTTTCTCCAATTTTCATTTTTAAATGAGCATCTTTTTTTTTCAAATCCTGAACATCTGTATTCATACTAATAAGATCGGCATTCTTAATACTTCCTCCAAATAAACGAGAAATAGTATTACAGCCAGCCCCACCTATTCCAATTACTATTATCTTAGTCATTCTTTTAAGGAATTAAATTTCCAATTATTTCTCCAATTTTTCCAAAAAACCCTTTTATCCGACCATTTCCAGACTTTCCTGAGTCCGCTTCATCTTCATCTAATTCATCAATTACCAAACCACAAACAGTAACATAGGAAGGATCTTTATCTAACCCAGAAAAATCCTTTGCATAACCAATTCGACAAGGAAGATTAAATTCTTTTTTTGCCACATCAACAATTCCTGGTAATTTTGCTCCACCACCAACAATTATAATTCCTCCTGGCAAAAGCCCAGAATTAGCAGATGAATTAATTTGCTGTGCAATTAATTCAAATATTTCCGACACTCTTGCTTCTATTATCTTTTTTAACTCTCTTTCATAAAAACAAAAACAATTTTTCTTTGGCAATTTTTCTTTTTTTACTGCCATAACTTTTTTATTTCCGTTTTGCCTTCCTAAAATTTCAATCTTTTTCTTTATTATTGGCTCATCATCCTCGTTATCATCTTTAAGGCTAACACCAAAAACAGAATCAAGATCAAATTCTATTTTTTTACCTAAGCCCCCTTTGCAATCACTAAGACAACATCCAAATTGTTGTTTGATTTTTTCTGCTACCTCTATTTCTGTCTTAAATCCAATTGCAATATCATTTGTAATATTAGACGATCCAACGGGATATACAGCCGAGCTAATTAATCTTCCATCCTGATAAATAATAACGCTAGAAGTTCCAGCTCCAATATTAACAACAGCAACCCCAAGCTCTTTTAAGTCTTGATTTAAAACTACTCTCGCATCAGCAATTGGATTAGCGATTATTCCATCGCTACTACCGAGTCCAGCAACATTTAAAGCCTGATCAATACTTTCTCGGTCAGAAAAAAAGCAAGCCAAAACTAAGGCATCCAATTTTAATTTATATCCTTGAAGTCCAATAGGATTTTTAATTTCACCTTCATCATCCAATGTCCATTCCCTTGGATAAACTCCTAGTATTTCCTTATTAGTAAGGACTGGTCCAATTTTTTCCTGAACTTGGAGATTAACTCTTTCAACATCTTCTGCAGAAACTTTTCCATTAGCACGACCAACCAAAATCGTCTCTTGACTTGGAATCATTTCAATCTTACTGCCATTAATATTAACATATATTTCATCTAGCTTTTGTCCATCAAATTTTCGTTCAGCCCTAACAACTAATTCTTGAATTTTTTTACCAACCTCGACTGGATTTCTCACTCTTCCTTTCTGTACTCCTGCAGATTTTACTTTATCAAAAAACAAAACCTCCTGGACTTCACCAGTATCAGGATTTTTTTTAACAGTCAAAATTTTAATAGTGTCCGTGCCAATATCAATACCAGTAACGATTTGAGGTTTTGCCATTTTTGATTATTTTACTTTTACTTTTTTATCTTTAAAAAACATTGCAAGATATTCTTCCTGCTTCAAAAACATTTTTTTTGCATCTTCTTCGTCATTTTCATGATCATAATCCAAGAGATGCAAAATACCATGAATTAAAACCCTTACTAATTCATTTTTAAAAGAAACATTTGCCTCCTTAGCATTTTTCTCTACCTCTTCAGTGCAAATTACTATTTCAGGCAAGACAAAACATTCTACTGATAAAAAATCTTTTATGCTCCCAAAAGAAAGAACATCGGTTGCCTTATTAAATTTTCGATACTGTAAATTAATTTTACGAATATCCTCCTCATTAACAATTACTATAGAAATATCAACCTTTTTACCCACCTTTTCTTTAGCCAAAACTATATTAGCTATATCAACAAGAGATTTCTTATCTATTCTTTTAAAATTTACATTCAAACTTTGAATTTCAATCATTTCTATTATATATTTTACTAAATAATATGATTTATTGCAAAGAGGTGCAAGCCATAACAACATTATCTAAGCATTAATGACTATTATAGCATAATAAATTAAAAATATCTTCAAGATTTTTATCTTTTTTCCAACAAAAAACCCGCCTAAGCGAGTTTTTACTCTAAATGTCTTATTTTCCTAATAATTCTCTTACAATTTGCCCAACCAAATTGCCATCTGACTTTCCTTTTGTTTTTGGTACAATTTCTTTCATTACAATCCCAATATCATTTATATCCTTTGCACCAACATTTTCGATAACATCTTTTACTAAGATTCTTATTTCTTCTTCACTTAACTCCGCGGGCATATATTTTTTTAAAATATCTAATTCTGCCTTCTCTCCTTCTACTAAATCAAATCTACCTCCTTTCTCAAAACTAACAATACTATCTCGCCTTTTTTTAACTTCTTGAGAAATAACTTCCAATATTTCTTCATCAATTAATTTTGACTGAATAGCCAAGTCCTCTTCGCTTAAATTTTGGTTAGCTTCAATCAACTTAACTCTTTTTTCTATTTCTTTATTTGTAATAGCTGCTTTAAGCATTCTAAGGCAAGAAACAATTTTTTCGTCTTTTGCTTTCTGTGCAGTTATTAAGTCTTCTTTTATTTGTTCTGATAACATTTTTTTTAAATTACGTTACTTAATTAAAAACAGCCATTACAAATAACGGCTGTTTACAATTACTAAATTTTTCCAAGCTTCTTCTTTTTATCATACTCAACTTTCTTTTTAACTCTTATGAGGGCAGCCCTCTTTGCAAGATTACCACTCTTGATTCTAGCTCTAAACTTCCTCTTTCTTGCTTCAACCAACACTCCGCTGCTTTTAACAGCTTTCGTAAATCGGTAAACCAATGACTGAGATGTTTCTTTCGGTAATTTACTAATTTTCATATTCTTTTTACTAAATTTTATTTTAACCTTAATCTTCTTCTTTTATTCTCTTTTTAATTTCTTTTACTATATCTTCCTGAGGAATCTCAGACTGCTTTCCAGTCTCCATATTTCTAATAATAGCAATATTTTGAATAGCTTCTTTTTGACCAATAATTACAACATTTTTAATACCAAGCTTATTCGCCTTTGCTAATTGAAATTTTAAAGAATCCTTACTAAAACATTCTGCAACTTTCATATTTGCCCGACGAAACTCTTCCATAATAGCCATGCCTCTCTTTTTTGCAATTGGTCCAATCTGAGCTAAAAAAACTTCAGCAGTTTTTTTGGTAGAAACATCCACATTATTTTCTTTCATCTTTTGAATTATTCTTTCTACCCCAACGG
>JALNZJ010000064.1 GCA_023229485.1 bacterium
TACAGTCTGTTGATGATGAAGTATTGGCTTTTAATAAACGAGGACACCAATTAGGGCAAACAATAATAGCGACTAAGATACTCAAAGATGCTGGATTTAAAGTAGCATACCAAATGATGCTTAATCTCCCATTATCTAATCCTCATAAAGATATTTTAGCCTTTAAAGAGCTTTTTCAAAACCAAGATTTTCAACCCGACTACTTAAAGATATATCCTTGTGCCTTAGTTAAAGAAGCTCCCATTTATGAACTTTACAAAAAAGGAGAATATAAGCCTTACGATAAAAAAACATTAGTTGAAACGATAAAATCGATTAAAAAGCTTCTTCCTCGATATACAAGAGTTGAGAGAATTATTCGAGATATTCCCGCCCCATCAATTATTGAAGGTGGAGCAAAAATATCAAACCTAAGGCAAGTGATTGCAGAAGAAATGAAAAAAGAAAAATGGCAATGCAACTGTATTCGTTGTCGAGAAGCTAAAAGCATTGAAAGTCAAGAAACAATAAAAATATTTCGTAGAGACTATAATGCGTCTGATGGAAAGGAAATATTTTTAAGCTTTGAAGATGAAGACAATGAACATATCTTTAGTTTGCTTCGATTAAGAATACCTTCTCAGTTTTTTGCAGGAAAGGATAAAAAAAATATCTTAGCAGTATTAAAAGATTGTGCTATTATTCGAGAATTACACACTTATGGGCAGGCAGCAGGAATTTCAAAAAATAATTCACGCACACAACATAAGGGGCTTGGAAAAAGACTAATAAAAGAAGCAGAAAAAATAACTAAAGAAGAGTTTAAGATAAAAAAAATAGCTGTCATTTCTGGCGTTGGTGTTAGAGGATATTATCGAGATAAGCTTGGATATAAACTTCGAAATGGATATATGATAAAAACACTCTGATTGATCAGAGTGTTTTATTACAGAATAGCTAAAAAAGGTTGAAGAATTAGCTTTACTTTTGCTTAGAAATAGCATAATTTGAAAACATATGGAGCGATTTCAAAACATAAAAGAGAGCATTAAAAATGCGAAAAATATAAAGATTATTTTCCCTAGAAATCCAAACAACGATGTTCTTGGTAGTGTTTTGGCACTATACTCAGCTTTTAAGCAATTAAACAAGCAGGTTTTTGTCCCGGAAGAAAGATTGTCCGAAGAAATTATTCACTTTCTTCGAGGTGAAAAGAAAAAAATATACATTACTCTTAATGAGGAAATTTCCGAAATATATTATGAGAAAAAAGGCGATCATGTTAATTTGAACATAATACCAAAAGATCAAAATTTTAATGCTGATAATTTTTCTTGGGAAATAGTTTCCGAAAAAAATAATGCCTCTACTGGTGAACATACAGAACCTTTGGATCTGATTATAATAATCGGCGTATTGAGATTTGCTGAAATAGAAAAATACCTACCAACTGATGAAGAGGATTTATTTGCCTGTACTATTGTTAATATCGATAACGATTTAACAAATGAAAATTATGGAGACATAAATATTATTGACGAGTCTCCAATATCAAAAACGACTACCATTTTAGTAAAAGAACTAAGTGAATTTTCTTTTTCAAAAGAGGTTTTTGATTTTTTGCTTTTTGGATTTTTTTCTCAAGAAAAAATTTCTACCAAAAACATTTCTGCCATAAAATGGATAATAAACAATGGCGGAACACTGGATATTTATTTTGAGTACCAAAAAAAAGAAAAACCTAGCTGGGTGATATATTTTGAAGCTGCCCTGAAGAATATTTCACTACAAGAAGATGAAGAAATAATTTTTTCATACTTAAGGGCTGAAAAAAGTAATAACGAGCAGATTGAGAGCACTCTACGAATAAGTAAGATTTTTAGAGAATGGATAAATCCAAAAGCTTTTTGCCTTGCTTTTAGGGAAGACCAACAGACAAAACCAATTTTTTACTCTTCTTTACCAGCGATAGTGAAAAAAATCGGTACACAGTATAAAGGAGCCTTTAAGGAAACTGGCGGAATAATTACGCATAATGAAAAAAGTCCGCTTGAAGCGATTGAAGAATTAAAAGAATTTTTATAAAACAAAAAGCACATTTGATTGTGCTTAAAATAAAAAAGAGGAAATTGTCGTCAACTTTTGAAAAAGTTTCATTCAACAATTTCCTATGATTAGCTCACGCTTTGGAGACGTATGCTAAGTGCGGTTCACCGACGAATTCGTCGGTTTTTTCGGGAAGCTTCTCCCCGAGTGCTGCGTCCGACTGGGACGTGTTTCTCCTGAAAAATCCCGCAGCACCAGATGCCGAGCTGAAACCACGTTTCATCTCCTGATCCCAGATTGTAATCTGGGCCTTTTTCCATTCCTCTGGGGCCTCATTGAGCTCCCCCCAAGAGAACGTTCTGGATTTTTTCTCGATCCAGTGCCCTGGACACCCGATTGATCCAGACTCATATCCCATGACGATTTTTTCTTCCCGAACATCCTCGAGATTTTTTACGATCCCTTGGATTGTTCCCGGTCCAGTGAGGTCCGGGTTTGTGGAAAAAATAAATCCGAATTCTGTTTTCCACACATACACATGGCCACTGTCATGTGTTCCGACTGCGACCATTTCGCAGGTAACTTCTACGCTTTTCATTTTTGACTCTCCTCTTATAGTTTCCCTACTTCCTTGCAGAACATAGGGCATACCCTGCTATTAACGGGTATGGTAATGGGCGAAAAACTTTTGCCAATTACTATACCCATTAAGGGGTAATTTCAAAGAACTAGTAATAGATTAGATTGCTTCGTTGTCCGCTTTGCGGACGCCTCGCAATGACATCTGTTTTAATACCTTTTTAGCAATCTTGCTTAATTCTCCTTCTGCCCGAATGACGTTTCTTGCCTTAGAAGAAGAATTTAGCAGGATTGCTAACGATTTTAATAATCAATCCTGTATACTATTGAATTTTCTAACGAATTTAGAACGAAAGTGTGTAAACACCTGTCAAAATTGAGGGTTTTAAAAAGGATTGGAATTGCAATATTGTCGTTTCTCTTTCCACTTCCCCCGCTCACCTTGGCAAGATTATTATAACATAGTATTATAATTTGTCAATAGTCAGTATTCCCCAACCTTTGCTTTACGGCTTTTTATGCTTTATAATAAATACAAATAAAGTTCAGAATTAATTCCAATCATAAATAAAGATACAAAAAATATGGAAGATCAAATTACGGGTAAGGTTGTAGCGGAAGCAGAATTTTTTGAACAACCCCTAGTTAGTAATTTTAAAAATATTTACACTTACAAGTTAGCACTTGAAAGTGCTGTGCAAGAAGAAATGTCTTTGGTTTTAAAAAACTTAATGACTGGAGCGATTCTTCTTGGTTTTTCGGATTTACATTTGGAGATTGAGGAAAAAGGAAGCATGCTTAGAGTTCGTATCGACGGGAGCCTCCATCAAGCCTGTGTCTTTACCCCAAAGGTCCATCACAATATAGTCTCCCGAATAAAGCTTCTTGCTGGATTAAAGTTAAACATAGAAAAAGCACCACAAGATGGGCGTTTTACTGTTGTTCTTAATAGACCAGAAGGAGTTGAAGAAATTGAAATTAGGGTTTCTACAATTCCAACTGCTTATGGTGAAAATATAGTAATGAGGGTTTTAAACCCAAAAAGTTTAATTAGCTTGGAAGAGTTAGGATTACGTAGCGATCTATTTGCCCTGTTTGAAAGGCAAGCTAAAAAACCAAATGGAATGATTATTGTTACTGGTCCTACTGGGTCTGGTAAAACAACTACTCTCTATGCTTTCTTAAAAAAAATAAGAAGTTCCGAGAATAAAGTGATTACAATTGAAGATCCTATCGAGTATCATTTGGATGGAATAACTCAAACACAAATTAATCAGAGTCGAGGTTATGATTTTGCTTCTGGGCTACGTTCTATTGTGAGACAAGACCCTGACGCAATTCTTGTTGGTGAAATCAGGGACTTAGAAACTGCTAGTATTGCTCTTCAAGCAGCACTTACTGGACACTTAGTATTAAGCACTCTTCATACCAATAATGCGGCTGGAACAATTGCCCGTCTTCAAGCATTGGGCGAAATACCTGTAAATATCGCTCCCGCCCTAAACATGGTTGTAGCCCAAAGACTTGTTAGAAAAGTTTGTCCGCATTGTTCTACCAAACAAAGAATATCAGCTGAATTATTTACAGAAATCAAAGAGGGATTTAAGACAATCTCTCCTAATATTCCTCTTCCTGCTTTTAGTGAAAATTCTGAAATATTAGTACCTAGTCCAAAGGGTTGTGAGTTCTGTAACTTCACAGGATTCAAAGGACGTATTGCTCTTTTTGAAGCAATAGAAATAGATGATGAAATGGAAGATTTTATTTTAACCTCTCCATCAATTCCTGCTCTTGAAAGATTAGCAATCCAGAAAGGTGCAACTCTAATGAAACAAGATGGATATATGAAAATATTGAATGGCATTACTACCATTGAAGAAGTAGTCGCCGTGACGGGTTAAAGGAGTATATAAAATTTAAATATGTTTGCAATTCTTTTTTAAATGCTTTCCTTTTGCCATACTCAAATTTTCTGCTGAAAATTTGCCTTACTTTATTTTCAGCCAAAATAAAAGGTGCCAAAAGAAAACATTTAGAACGAATTGCGTTTATAGATTTTGAATGTGCCAAACCGAAGGAATGGAAGTAGAAAAGTGATAAAATAATAAATAAAACAAAAAACCACCCGAGAGGGTGGCATTCGTCAAATCATTCCTGAATTGGGGGGTGAAACTTCGAGCATTCGGGCTTAAAGCTAAGAACACCTCCGAGGAGTAACCCCGTCGAAACCGAGCTATCCAGCACTAGAAGAGAATCCCTTCCCCCAATTCAAGAATTATTTGCAGTAATTGTTTTTAAAATATAACACACTTTAAAATGTTTGTCAATAGCTCCAACAATTTTGATAATATTGACGAGATAGTCGAATCTTTGCGTCCCACAAAGTGGGATAATTATATTGGACAAGAAAGAATAAAAAAACATTTGAAGATAATGATTGGTGCGGCCAAACAAAGAAACGAAACTCCTGATCATATGCTTTTTTATGGCCCACCTGGATTAGGAAAAACAACTCTAGCCAATATAATAGCACAAGAAGCTGAAGCTAATATTCGGGCGACATCGGGACCAGTTATTGAAAAATCTGGTGACCTTGTTGCCTTACTCACAAACCTTAATGAGGGTGATATTTTGTTTATTGATGAATGTCATCGTATAAATAGATTTGTTGAGGAATATCTTTATTCCGCAATGGG
>JALNZJ010000002.1:0-13568 GCA_023229485.1 bacterium
GTTTTACGAAAGTTACCTTTAAAAGATTGCGGAGCAATCTACCTTCTTCTTTCTCCACCCCTTGGCATGTTAAAATTTTACTAAATACAAAGCTTAGATATATTTTTTCCTTCACCTTTTGCTTCGACTGGAAGCAAACAGTCAAATTCTTAGCAAAGAATTTGTGTTGAAGGAAAGAATATATCAAAGCTGCTAATCATAAAATTTTATACACTCCTTATTCCCTTCTTATTGCTTCTATCGGATTCAAATTTGACGCTTTCTTAGCAGGATAAACACCAAAAAATAATCCGACCAATCCTGAAAAAACAATAGAAAAACCGAACGTCCATAAGGGAATATCAGGAGTCCATGTGAATCCAAAAACCACAGCTAAGTAATAAATTAAATAACAAACTCCTGCTCCTGCGATTAATCCCAAAATGCCTCCAAGAAAAGTAAGGACTAGTGCCTCAGCGATAAATTGCCAAAGAATATCTTTCTTTTCCGCTCCAATCGCCATTCGGAGTCCAATTTCAAATGTTCTTTCCACTACTGTTACATACATAATATTAGTTATTCCTACTCCAGCCACAATCAGCGAAATTCCAATTAAGGCCATAAGCAGAAAAGTCACACCAGAAAGAACTGTATCAACCATCGTCCGAGCTTCTTCCATTGTCATTACCTCAAAATCATCTTTTCCTTCACCCTCAATTTCGTGTCGCTCCCTCATCAAAGCTTTTAGATCATCCTTAGTCTGATTTATCTTATTCGAATCAATGACAGTTGCCATTACACCTATTACATAATCAGTACCCAATATTTTCTTTTGGACTACTTTAGACGGAATATAAATAATCTTATCCATATCTATCCCAAAACCACCACCTTTTGTCTTCATTACCCCAGCTACTCGATATGGCTTACCCCCAATATAAACAATTTCTCCAACCGCCTCGTTATCCCCCAATAAGATTTCTTTTATTTTTTTCCCTAACACTACCACTGATGATAATGATCCCTCATCATCTCTAGTATAAAATCCTCCTGATTCAAAATCCATTTTTTCAATTTCCCCCGCTTCAGCTCCATACCCAAAAACCATAACTGTTTCTTTTTCGCTATTATACTTAATGACGGCTTGAGCCGTTACGTAACTATAAACATCCTGCACATTATCAACTTTTTTTATCGCATCTACGTCAGAGTTTTTAAAGGTAGTTATATTTACACCCGACACACTAGATTCACCACTCTTTCCAGGAATCCTAACTTCAACATTTATTGAATTTGGATTATATATATCCAATTGGCTCATTATAGATTTTTTAAAATTTTCACTAGCAGTAATCATAATAACCAATGAGGCTATTCCAATCCCCATAGCAAAAACTGTCAAAAAAGTTCGCATTTTTTGTCGCTTTAAATTATCAAAAGCTATTTTGAAATATTCAAAAAAATTATTCATATCTTAGTGCTTCAATAGGATCTAATTTACTCGCACGCAACGCAGGAACAATACCGAATACAAGCCCAATACAGATTGAAACGAGACACCCAAGAGCAATGCCATCATAAGAAATGATAAATGGCCAAGTATATCCTAAGGCAGTTATTATCTGGGCTGCAAGGAATGAAATGGAAACGCCAAGAACGATTCCAATAATTCCACTGATAAAAGTAATTGTTACGGCCTCAACCAAAAACTGCCAGACAATATCGTTCGAAGTTGCTCCTAAAGCTTTCCTAAGCCCAATCTCTTTTACTCTCTCTTGGACAATAGCAAGCATAATATTCATAATTCCAAATCCTCCAACAATTAATGAAATTGCCGACACGGCAACTAAGAAAAATTTAAGGATGTCGGTAATTGATGAAATCGCCTCAAGTGCCTGTGCTACAGATCGAACAGTGAAATCATCGTCTTCAGGACTATCAATACTATGATTAGTCCTTAATATTTCAACAACATCATCTTTTACTTTATCAATATTTTCTGTCTTATCAATTCTCATCCTCATAAAATCCAAATAATTTATTCCGAGCAAAACGTTTTGAGCCGTCTTAATAGGCACAAAAATCTCTTCATCCTGATTCTGAATAAAATTACCTCCCTTCGTTTTCAAAACACCAACAATAGTAAAATTCGATTTTCTAATTTTTATTTTTTGCCCCAAAGGATTATCTTCTCCAAATAATTCATTCGCTATTTTTCCCCCCAATACAACAACTGTTGCGTTAGAAAGCTCTTCATCTTTACTGAAAAACTTCCCTTTCTCAATTATACTGTTTTCAATTTCAGGATAGCTAGCTGTCGTGCCATAAAAAGTAGTACTAACACTATTCTCCTCCCAAGTTATAATATCACTACCTCTTACATACATTGACACCCCATCAATATGAGGGTTATTGGCGTTTATAATGCTCTCAGCGTCCTTGTTCTTCAAACTAGTAGCAACTATCCCAAATGCAGACGCAGGAGCTCCAGAATCGTCAGGTTTTCCAGGAAGAATAGCTATCATATTGGAACCATAATTTTTAATCTGTCCCAAAATAAACTCTTGAGCACTTGCCCCAAGCGACATTACGATAATTACTGACATGATACCGATAACAATTCCTAGCATAGTCAAAAACGATTGCGTCTTATTTCGAGCAATCATCTGAAGGGCAGCGATAATAGAATCACGAAAATACATATTATTTAATTAATTCTTGATTTTTTGCAGCCACCTGCCTTATTACAACAGGGGAATCGTCAATAATCTGTCCGTCCTTAATATTAATAATCCTACTAGCATACTCAGCAGTAATTCTTTCATGGGTTACCAAAATAATAGTATTACCTTTTTCATTAAGATCTTGCAAAATTTTCATAACTTGAAATCCAGATTTTGAATCCAAGTTACCAGTTGGCTCATCAGCAAAAATTACCTCTGGGTTATTCACAAGGGCACGAGCTATTGCAACTCTCTGTTTCTCTCCGCCAGAAATACTATTTGGAAGATAATTCAACCTATGAGAAAGTCCCATTTGATCTAATATCTCCTTAGCTCTTTGCTCTCGACTACTCTCTAATCCTTTAGAATAAATTAGTGGGAGCATAACGTTCTCAAGAACAGTCATTCTGTTCAAAAGATTAAAAGACTGAAAAACAAAACCAACTTTTTGATTTCGCATTTTTGCTAATTCAGAATCCGAAAGATTACTTACATCTCTATCTTCAAAAAAATATTTCCCATCACTTAGTTTATCAAGAAAACCAAGAATATGCATAAGAGTTGACTTGCCTGAACCACTTGGACCCATTATCGAAACAAACTCGCCTTTTTTTATTTCAAAATCAAGCCCCTTTAAGACTTCTGTCGTCAATTCTGTCTCCTTAAAATCTTTTTTTAGTTTTTTAACAGAAATCAACATAAATATTATTTATTAGTTTTTAGAACAACCTCCTCTCCCTCACTTAATCCAGATAGTACTTCAACAAAACCTCCATCTCCTTTTGTTCCAAGAATAACATCTTTCTCTGATGTTTGTCCGCCATTCAAAACTTTCACATATTTTCTCCCCTCTTTTATATCATTTAAAACTGCCCTATATGGAACATAAAGGACTCCGCTCTTTTTTTCGGTATTAATTAAAACATTGGTCGTCATTCCAGGCTTTACCCTTTCGTCATTTTCCTCCAAATTAACCTTTATTTTGTAATAAACCACATCTTGTATCTCAGTTGAAGATGGCTCAATACTTATCACCTTCCCTTTAAACTTAACATCATTACCCAAGGCATCAAAAGTTATCTGTGCCTCATCATCTATTTTTAATTTAACGACATCAGTCTCAGGAATGTCTACTTTTATCTCATAGTGAGGAGAAATTATTTCTATCACAGCATCAGCAGGACCAACTAATTCTCCTGCAAGCTTGTTAACCTTAGAGATTACTCCATTCATTGGAGCAAAGAGTAATGCCTTGGCTCTATTCGCCTTAGCTTGACTCAAGACCGCTTCGTAATAAGCTACATCCACATCTCTCGGCGTAGCTATTATCGATTTTAAATTGGCCTCTTGAATACTCAATGCCGCTTTCGCAGATTCAACTGCGGCTTCCGCCGAATTTTTATTTGACTCATTTTGAGATTTTAATACAAAAATTTCATTTTGAGTTCCCACCACAGCTGTTTTTCCAGTACCAATAGTTGATTTTTGAGAATCAATGGTAGTCCTGACAGAATCAGGAATCATTGTCTTGTAATTATTAGTGTCGCAAATATCCCTAACCTCGCTCAACGCTTCATAAACCTTTCCCATTGAAGTTATTGCATCGCTAATAGCAGAATCAATATCGCCATAACTTCCATTCTTTGATTTATCGATTGCAGATTTTGCACTTTTAACCGCAGGGTCAATCCTATAGTCAACTACACTTTGAACCTTTAATCCTTGCTGATCAGAACCGTTGAAATAGCTGTCTCTAATCGACTTAATCGACGTAAAAGAGTTGTATAATTTTAAATATGAATCATCCAGTAAGACAGAAGCATAACTGTATTTTGATTTCAAATTATTATCGCCCAGTCTGACAACATCCTGCAAAGAGCTTTCAGCTTTATCAAATGCTACCCTTGCTGAATCGACTTGTTTCTGGACAACATCTATTTGTTCATCAGTAGAGCCTGCCAATTTCTGGTTCAAAGAAGCTTGTGCCTGAGCAACAGCCGCATCAAGCTCTGACAAAGCTAAATTAGCCAAAAGCTTTCCAGCGACAACTTTTTCACCCTCTTTTACGTTCACTCTGCTTATATTTCCACTCATCTGAAAATGGAGAGCTACATCATTAGATGACTCTATCTTTCCTGTAGTATCAACTGTCTGAATAATATCGCCCCTCTCCACCTTAACTGTTTCATAACTAGGAGCCTTACTCCCTTTTGGAATAAAAACAATAATCAAAACAATAACAATAATTATTATTACCCACAACAATTTAGATTTAAAATTTATTTTTAATTTCATATTTTATTTACTTATTTTCTTCTATTCTAGCATTTTTTTATCAATACTATCAATAATCATAATAATTACAAATATTTTATTAACAAAAAAGCACCAATTAAGGTGCTTTTTAAAATCAAATCCCTTGCCCTTTCAAGATTAACGCCTGCAAAAGCATAATTAACATTTTCAATAAATTATCACGACTCATATCCTTTAACGAATCCATTGAATATATGGTTGACTTCTTACACTCTCCCTTATACTGAACTTCCGCATTCGCAATCTTCGCAAGGCACTCATTTTTATAAGTTTTTCCATCTTTTCCGCAAACATAACTAAGAATATCATTACAAGCTATAGAGTCTTTTGCACCGATTACTATATTATATTTTTTTTCGGTTGGCTGTACACTTTCCCAAGATCTAGCGTACTTAAAAACAATTTTTGTACTACCAATTGCAATTGGCGTAAACTTGTAAGAAGCATTATTTGAACACCCATTCACATTTGAAGCACAATTACTATTAGAATTCTTTTCCTCAAACCTTAACAACGTCTTGTCGTAATCAAAAGACCATTCATATCCAGTGCTTGGATTTTCAGTAAGTTTAATCACTATGGAATCATCTACTTTTACATTACAACTCGCTTCTGCATCGCAATAGGTTTCGGACTTGTTTTGCGAACACTCTCCACTCGAAAGAACCTTTATACCGGCAGCTGACGCCATACACTTATTACTATAAGTCTTTTTATCCGCTCCACAAACAGGTGCATATTCCATGGTACAGACTACGCTATCCTTTATTACATTGTCAGAACCTTTAACAATTTTAATAACATTCTTTGAGCAATATCTTGTCCCAGAATCAACCTGGCATACTCGGTAATAACTCACCCCTTGAGGAGCATTTGTATCAGTATAAGAAAGAACCTTTACGTCGGGAGAATAATAAATATATCCATCATTAGGATAAACAGGATTACTACTCGTTTGCGAACGAACCACTTTATAATAAAAAAATTTGCCACCCTGAGAATAAGAAGACCATTTTATGTCAACATTCCCTGAGGTATTCAAAATAGCACTCACATTAATATCATCAAGATAAACTAAATTACTAACATCAGTCTCAATCACAGCATCGTTTCCAGTCATAGCAAAAACAAAATTTGAAGACAAGAATAATACTGACATTAAAAAAATTATTTTCTTTTTCATAATACTTTTTTATTACTTATTTAATTAATTATTTTCCTTTTTTAAAACAGGCGTTAAAATCCTTTTATATTTCTCTGTTATTTCAAATTCAGAATCCTTAATAGAAAATATTAAACTATTTTTATCAGGAGAAACTTTATAAGTACTTACAAAATTATTTTTACCTTCCTTGCAGCCATCATTAGTTACGCTCATAATCATTTCATTTTCAGAAACAGACAATAAACCAGAAATGACACAGTTGGTAGTTTTAATAAAAAATCCATCAGATATTTCAAGAGTAGAAGGAGAAAACTTTTCCTGAATACCGTTTATACTCATTAATACCCTTTCCCATCTTCCAATATACTCTTTATTCAAAGGAATTTCTTCAACAACATATTCTTTTGGTAAAACATCCTCAACTTCTTTAAATATTGGTTCGGTTCGATTAATTTGCTCAACAGCGTCAAGCTTATCCTGCAATAAAATATTATTATTTTTCTGCTCATCGTTCTCTTTCTTCATTTTAAATAGCAAAAAAACTAACGACACTAAAGCCAATACAACTATGCAAACTACAAAATATATAACCTGTTTACTTTTTCCTCTCATATAATGATAAATTTTAACATAAAAAAAAATAAAAACATAGTTAAGTTGATTAATTTTAAAAAACAAAAGAGACCTATAATCTCTTTTGTTGACCAAACCTGATTTTATTACTTAACTTCAAAATAAGATGACGATGTTTGTCCAAAAACTTTTGGATTATTCCTTTCGTAAATTAAGCTCGGTAACTGTAAAAAATTACCTCTAGTTGTAGCTCGAATATAATAATCAAATTCATAAACACCAGGCTCAAGATAATCCTTATATATCATCGCCCTATCATCTTTAATTTCTTTATAGTCTGGATATAAATAACTATTCTTAACTTCTTTTTCAATAGATCGCAATGATCTTTGGTCAGTAATCAGATCCATATCCAATATCTCAAATCCAGCAGGAATAAAATCCTCTATAAGAACAGATTTTCTTTCATCGGGAACTACTATTTTCAAATGAGCCCTTAATATGTCTCCAGTCTGTGCAGATATTATTACCTTTTTGCCATCATTATCATTCAAGGAATAAAGAGATCGAACAATCGTAAATCCTTCATCCTTTGATTCAGCACTAAAAGATGAATAGCACCTTAAATAAATATTATAATAAAAAGGATCTTTAAATAAACTCCTATGATTAGATTTATCAAATTCGATTGAATTTATTTTCCCACCCTGAAGTTCATTTATATCAACCGTTTTATTTATCTGATCGAAAACTTTTAGGGAATTAAAACTATACTCGTCAAACTTATTCCCATTTACTTTTACTGTTAAAGAATATTCTGCATTATTTTCTTTCTTCCAATTTAAAAATTCGACAAAAGAATCAATAACATTAGCTGTATTTTGTGTTGATCCCCACGAACCATCTTTTTGCCTTGAACCAATAAGCCAATTAATTATTTCCTCATTATTCTTAGTATCTCTTTTTGCAATTGCATTAGACCTTAAATATAAAGCAGTATCAATAATATCACTTTCATAATTATCTCCAAAATTATTTTCATTCGGCCCTATAGACACACCCCTTACGTCAACATTAACCCTATCATCAAGAAGCTTATTCACTTTTTCAGCACTACCCCAACTATATCCACCCTGATTCACTATAACACCCAACTGTGCTAAAGATTGATTACTAATTTTATTAAGTAAGTCATTACTTTTAATTATATCTTCAAGTACTCCTTTTATTTTTTTGTCATTTTTATATTTATCGCTAGAAATTAAACTAAAAGCCGCGGCAATTACCTTATTATTATCTTTATTTTCACTATCAAAAATAGGATAAATATAATCAATTACTTTAATTAATCTACCATTACTAATTTCTATTTTTTCATTTTTTTCCATTTCAATAAACATATCTAAAACTTTTAAAGAAGTATAAAAATTAGAATCAGCTCCTCCGAAAAAACTAAAACCACCATCATTGTTCTGATTTTTATAAATCTTAATAAGACTGTTATCAATTAACTCATCAAAAGTATATTCCTTTCCATCATAAGAAATTTTACTCAAATTAAATTTATTATATGGGTCAGTTATATTTAAACTTCGTCTTACGACAGACATTCCTTTTAGACTACTCGCAAGCTGTTCTGATCCTGCGTACGGATATTTTATCAAATAATTCAAACCATCAGATAAAAATACTGATAAATTTGTTCCTCCTCGAAGTGAAAAATCTCCCATCTTACACGAGGCATCATTTGGGACATAAACGACTTCATTTATTTTATTCTCCACCGAATAGCTAGAACTTGCTGCCAAGTCATAAGTTGTATTAGTTCTCACAATTATCTGTTGATTAACTTCGTCATCTACTTCATCGCCAATAACTTTTATAGTAAAATTATGAAAATCTTTAGAAAAATTTTTAGGTGCATTAACGGAAAAGTAAACCGACTGAGAATCTCCTTTTTCGATATTTAAAACAACTTCCTTCTCTTTTCCCAAAAAACTCAAAGTATCACTAATAAAAGATACTTTTAAGCTTTTTTTAATACTAGACTGATTAAATATCTTTACACCAACATAAAATGAATCTCCAGAAATAATAAACTTCGGCTTAAATGGCATAACCGTCACTTCTTTTTCGGTATTAAAATTAAAATATGAAACTCCAATTTTCGAACCCGTCGTTACTCCGATAGCCTCTGCTTGCCAGTAAGATAAAATATCTGGTAATTGAAAAACCACATCTGCAACGCCCGTATTTCCTGTTAAAATATTACCTTTCCAATATGCAACATTATTAAAGTTATTTTCTAATAATGGAACATTATAATTATTTGTCTCTTCCTCAAAATTTTCACTACTATTTTTATCGCCACTTATTATATTTTTAATATTTGAAGATGTTGATATTGTCAAAGGAAAACCATTATAAAAAAACAAAAATGGATCTCTTTTAAGACTACTAACATTTACAATACTTGAGCCAACTATAGATAACGAAACTTCAGCAGGAACCCCATTTGCCTCACTTGCAGTAGTGTAAACTCTAAGCCTTACTTTTTCTCCAGGTGCATAATTTACTTTATCGGTAGTTAATTTCACATTTAATTTATTACCTCCACTATCGATATTAAAGCTTTTCATCGCAAATTTTACCGCAGGATCAGGGGATTGCAGTAATACAGACACGTAAACATTAGGAGAATAACTATTATTAACTTTAAATTTATAACTATAAAATCCTCCAATAATATCAACGACCTTATATTCAAAAATTTTACCTCTCTCAAGTGTAATTAATGCCTTTGCCTTCGGGTAAGAAGCTTCGATTACTAATTCACCAATATCGCCATCTCTAAGTTTGTCTTTGTTCGTTTTTAAGTTTAAAAGACCAGCATCCTTCACCTGCACTCCAACCTGCCCATCATCACCATAAACATACAATGTTATTTTTGTGTATATCTTGTTTCCCTTACTATCAGTTATCGATAATTCAACCTCATATTCACCCTCTTTGTCAATTTTCTTAAAACTAGAATTATAAAATCCACTTGCACTAGTAGAAATCAACTGCTTATTAACCAAAACTGTTTTCTTTTCCCAATTATTATTAGAAAAAACCCAGTCAATCTTATAAAAGGATACTTCTATGTTTTTTACTATTTTAACGCCGCCATTTATATCTGTTGATATTATATTCAACTTAATATTCTCATTCCTTGAAACAAAATATGAACCCAACTGAACCCCAAGATAAGTTTCTCCAGAATGAAAAATAACTGATTTTTGGACAGCAACACTCTGTCCAAAAGAATTTTTAATAACAATATCAAAAATAATAATTTTACTCTGCTTTTCATCTTTAAAAAGAACATCTAAGTCTATTTGTTTGTTAATATTAGTTTTTCCATTTTGATCAAGTGTTTCACTCCCTCTAAAAAGAAACTTACTACTATTATCATCCTTTGCTGTATTAAAATTATAATTCCCATCTTGATACTTATCAAAATAATAATTTTTAGCTGACACAGTATACTCCACCATTCCATTTTCAACTGGAACCCCGAAATAATAATTAGCATTGATATCTAAAGAGACTACTTCTTTAGAAATATACTCATCCTTATCAGTCGTAACCTTAGTATCAAAAGTAGCCCTAACTTCCTCAAGCACATTAAAATATCCACAATTATAATCACTCGCACATATAGAATAAGAACCAATAGCAGAATCTTTATTTAAAACAATTGATGCATTAAAGGAGCCAAAACTATCAAGCTAATCTCATATTCTGAGATTCTATTTCCTTTTGGATTATTAATAAATACTTTCGTAGATTTATCTGATATTTGATAACTACCATCATAGCCAGTTCGAAGTATTCCTCTAATATTTACTGTTTCGCCAGGCTGATAGTTTGATTTATCGGTATAAATATAAGATCTTTTAACTGAAAAAGCACTATTTGCATTATTTAGTTTTTCACTTCCACTTCCAACAATAGCACTATCCTCCCCGTTTTCGACTACCACAACTTCAAGATTTCCGACTGGACTTATCAAGGCTAATCCATCTGAAGTCGTAATTCCTTCAACTATTTTTCCAGTACTATATAGTCTTATTTTTGCCCCCACTATTGGATCTTGTGTTTTAATATTAGTAACCCAATAAATATTTTTTAAGTCTTTAAAAAAATCCTGATTTTCATTCACGCTACCATCTTTCAAGTCCATTCTCTTTTCAGCTACTGCCAAATTAGTAACAGTTAAAAAAGAAAAAATTGCTTTTCCTTGATTGTACTTATCATTTGATACCTTTATTACATAATTTCCTATTGGCTGACTAAAATAATCATTGATATTAATATCAAAATAATTATTTATCCAATACCTTTCTGATAATGATATTTTTTTACTTTTTATTTCTTTACAATTAATATTATTTTTTTCTCCATAAATAGTATCATTATTTTTATTTCTACCAATATAATCACTGTAAAAACTATAAGCATCAACTTTCTTACATATTTCTAAATTAACAGAATTAATATTTTGAGCCCCAAAAGAAATAGAAACCTTGTCTGGAGAAGTTACCGCATATAATTGCTGCATTGGAAAGATAGAAACATACATACCTTCCATTTTGGATGTAACAACATCTTTAGATATCGAAACCTTTTGCCCAAAAACATCACTAATAATAAAATCAAACTTATAGTTTTTTTCAGGCATAAAACCGACATGAATGTTCGTAACATAATCTCCTTCAGAACAATACATAGCCTCAACCCCTTTTGTATCGATTTTTTGTTTCCAAGATGCATCCCAAGAAAAAATTTCATAATCAAAATTAGCTTTTATTAAGTCTTTGAAATTTTTTTTATCAGGAATAAATAAAGGATTATTTGAACATAGAATCAGGGAAGACAAATCGCTAATATGAGGATTTTTTCCTAAATCTACATTTAGCGACTCATATGTTTTTAAAGTCTGGCTTACTTCATCTGTATTTATTTTTTGGCCATCACTATTAAAAATACTCTTTAAGACAATTTCTATTTTCTCACCTATCTTAATTTTTTCCTTAGAAAAAGAAATTAGAATATTTTTTTTATTAGAAACTTTCTGACAATTAACATCGTATATACTTACATTATCATCGCTACATTTTTGAGCATATTCTACCTTATTCACAGGAACAGAAGATGTAATTAATGTTTTTAAAACATCAATATCTTCGTAAAAACTTATTGATAATTTTCCGGACGGATCAAAAAAATTAACATCAAATTCACTTGTGTTATTAGAAACACTTCTCCAATCCTTAATAACACTACTAGTATGAATTTTTATTTTCTTCTTAATATCAAAACTTATATCTCCCTGCAAAGGATACGCCTTATTAATTTCCAAAGAATAATCTTTTTGAAGATCCCATAAATATGTCCGATTAAAAGAATTTGGCTTATTAAAAATCTCTATTATAGTTTTATCCTCTTCTACTTTTCCATTATCGATAAATTCTCCTAAAAAAATATTATTAATTGGATTAGGTGTGTCTATTATATTCAAATCATTAATTGCTGAAGAAACAAAATTTTCTAAAGATTCTATTCCAAATACATCTCCTGATTTAACGGAAGTATCTATAATGCTTTTACTTTTACTAGCATAACGAGCAAAAAAAGAAATTTCCTTATTTTCAGAATTATACAACTTCATCTCCCCAATCATTTTTTTTAAATCAACGGGTTGATTATAATAAATTCGAATAGGTTCATTATAGACAATATTTCTCGTTTCCTCAGAAAAAGAATCCAAACATCTTAAATTTCTCGTTTCGAAGCTAAAACTGCTCTCATCAACACTTAATCCATCCAAAGAGATAAATCCTTTTTTGATCTTAACCTCATAACCAGCAGAAGGAATAAGGGGCTCAGAAGGGCTAAGCTGAAGAGTATTCTTACTTATCCATTTAAAATTACCATTTACCTTAGGAGAAATTTCTACGGGGATGTTCTCTACAATTTTCTCTACATTAGAAGATTCAACCATTGGCCTATTAAAGACAATCATTATCTCCGAATCCTCAGAAGCCTCGGACCCATTATCGGGGAAAACATTTACAACCTTTGGGTCCTCTACTGCCAAAAAATCGGCCTTGATTTTTTTACTATCTCCCAGATTAAGAAATACATCATAGTAACTATTTAATGATAATTTATCACTAGGTTTAAAATATAAAATCTGACTAGAGGAATTATCAGCAGCGAAAGCAAAAGAAAAAATACTAGACGAGCCTTCAACCCAATCCCCGTTTATTTTAGGATTAAAAGCTATTTTATCTTTTACATTATTCATATCTACTCCCGAAGGTACCGAAATTTTGATAATAGCAGATTGTGATATTCTTTCAGGAACTAATCTATAACGAGCGATAGAATCATTTTTTATGACATCAATATAAGAAAAAATATAAAAAAATAAAAAAATCCCTAAAATTGTACCAAAAAAAATAATTAATTTTTTAGGCGTCCAAAAATAAACTATCTCCTGCCAAAGCATGCTCTGACTTAATTTTTCCTTTATTTGAGAAAAATAAAAAGAAAATCTTATCCGTAAGTCAGAAGATTTAGAACTTTCTTGAATACCAAAATAATCCTTCAGCGAATTACTATCAAGAATTTCCTTTTTTGGATTAACATTATAAGAAATATTATCCTCCTTCGCGTCAACACTATTTAAGTTTTCGATATTATCTTTTTGTGGCTGATCCTCCATACTTCTAAAATTATTCCTTTTTTAAACAAACCTTTTA
>JALNZJ010000002.1:13578-22494 GCA_023229485.1 bacterium
ATAAAATTTTTTGCTTTAATACAAAGTATTTTTAGGGCATCTAAAAATAAAACTCCTGATACTATTAATCAGGAGTAGGTTATTTTATAAAAATCAAAATTTTCCACTAGTTATAAACAACATGACCTTAGGAGCTACCAAAAAAGAAGCTACATTTATAACTACGGAAACGATTAAAATCTTATTAAACTCGACTCTAAGAGCGTTATACAATACCAAAGTTTCAATTAAAATTCCTATTGCTTGGAGAATATAGATATAATAAGGAATACTACTAACTAAAAAAAGAGGAAGGACAAACCAAATATAAGAAAGCCTCATCGCACATCCAATTGTCCCAGAAAAAATAACATGATCAGTTTCATGCCCCCACTTCATAATAAATTTACTTATTATAAAAAGTAAAGGTAATTCAATGACTAAATTTGCCAAAATAGTAAATAAAAACTCAAAACCTGTGCTCATATTGTTTTATGATTAATTGTTATTTTTTATAATTATATCACAAAAAAATAAAAAGTTATAAGTCTTAATCTCTTTCCCTTGATTTTATTTTTTTAAACGAAACATTATAACCAAAAGCTTCAAGCATTTTTCTCGCACTTCTTAATGCAATTTTGCTAAAAAAAGAAATTTGAAGAAATTCTTTATCAGAAGAGCTGATTATTCCAAAAACTATTTCATAATCCGAAGATTTTATTTTTTTAGAAAACGATTCCTTCCTATGAGATTCGGGAATTTTTATATCCAATTTTTTTTTAAAACTTACATCAGATAAAAATAATTTTCCGGCAATTACTCCTTGGCTAAAAAGATTATTTAAAACAGCAGTATTTCCGAATCTCTTTATATAAATTATCTTTTTATTCAAAGAATAAAGATCACAAAACTCTATTGAACTGTGGACATCATAAATAATATTGGACCCATCTAGGCAAATATAATTCTCGTTATTTTCTGCAACCCATTTATTATATTGCAATTCATTCATATCCTTTGGGCAATCTGGTAAAAGTAAATCAGAAATTGGAAAATTAGCATAATCATCCAAAACCGCCTCAAAAAATTCTAAATCTATTAAATACCATTTTCCGCTATTCAAAACATACTTACTTCCCTCATCTTCAATTTCAGCATAAAGGCATTTGTAGACTTTCCAAGAATAAAGATTACTTTCTTTAGATGCAGATACGCAATAAGCATTTGCTCTTTTTAAAAAATCTAAATCAATATTTTCTTCTGCAAATACGCCCTTAAAATCTTCTAAATACAAATCAGGATAAACTGTTTCTCTTTTATTTCCATACTTAAATCCAACAACATCATTCCAATTAATTGTTTCCGGAATTGCTAACCATATTCTTTCAACAATTTTTTGTTCTCTTATTGCAGCCACAACTTTTTCGTTAAGTCTCAAGATCAAAGTTCTATTGCTTATTTCTTTAATTTTATCAATCCACGAAAAATTATTTTTATATTCCTCCCTCTTATAAGCTTTATAGTAATCAGTCAATCTTTCCTTTACGTTATTCATATTAACATCAACCGATAAGTGTAAAGAATCTCTTCCCGTTGCCGTACTACCAAATATTCTATCTTTTACTCTTCCTACTAACGATTGTATAAGATCTTGTTCTATATCTACTCCAAAATCAGAAAAAACACCTTCTCTTCCAATGTTCTCACGACTATTTTTTTGAACAAGTGCCATATTTTTTTTACTTATACTTTTCAAAGCCTTAGGTTCTACTAAATTAAGAGTTGTTCTGAATCCAAAATTTTCCTCAATAGCATCCTTATCAATCATTTGCCACCCACCTCCAAAAGTTATAGCAAAGATTCTTTCTCCATCCTCAGTATTGATAACTACAAGAAAAACAGCACTAGGATATGAATTAAAAATCTTAAATTTTTCAAAATCGATTTCGGCATCAGGAAAAAAACTCCTTATCCACGACGGTGGATTAATTTTTGATTCGGCGATAAAAAGAATACCACAATTCGATATTTCTATTTTATGAGCTTGAATTTTCTTCTTCAAAACATCTCCTACTAAAACGTGTCTTTTTATTAAATAAATAGATAACTTATTAATTCTAGAATCTGCCATTTTTATTTTATATAAGATTTAATTAAGTGATTGGTTTTGGATGTTAAAACTTATACTAACATCTATCGGCAATTCAGAAACAATAGTATAACCTTTATCTATTTTTTGAGAAACACGACAATAATATCTTCCGCTTTTAGTAATCTGAAATCCTCTAATATTCATTCTTCCTCTAAACCTTTTTAAGTTCTTATCTATATCTATCTTTTTTTCATAACTATTTAAACATTTTCTATCCGGATCAAAAAAATCTACCTTTAAATCCATATAATTTTCTTTCTCTTCATCTTCAATAACCCAGTAATTAACTAGCTGCCATTCAATAGGCACTACAACTTTTTCATCGTTGGCACTACGAGTTCCATTAAAAACCAAACTAACATCTTCTATGCATTCAAATAAACTAACTAAATTTGTTTCAAAATCAATTGAAGATTTTTGACATAGTACAGACCAAATATGTTGCATAAGGGGTAAATTAATTTTATTTATAAAACAATTCTATCAAACAAAATCAATAAGGTAAATCAAAAAAAATAAAAAAGCCCAATGGGCTCCACAAAAAAAAGGAAATGGGTACGAATTCATATGAATAAGTACCCAATATATAAAAAGAACAAAATAATATTCGAATGTTTAAAAGTGCTATTGTGACACAAATGCATACGCATTTGTGTCTATTCAATTTATTGTAACGAAACTATTCATTACTAAGTAAATTTTATCGTCCTCTTTAAAAAATGTCAAGGGTTTCAAAACAAAAAAACCGGCGAAGCCGGTTTTAAATCTTATATAAATGTAATTGCATTCCCCTTCTTATTCGCCCTCCCAGTCCTTCCTATTCTATGCACATAATCCTCATAAGTAGCTGGGAGATCATAATTTATTACATGACTAACATCGTCAATATCAAGTCCTCTTGCGGCAACATCAGTTGCAACTAAAATATTTACTTGATTTGCTCTAAAAAACCTCAATGCTTTTTGTCTTTTTACTTGACTTTTATCTCCATGAATTGACTCAGTCTTAAATCCTTTTTGATTTAAAGCAACAGAAAGTTTTTCAACACCATGCTTTGTTTTTCCAAAAATAAGAACCTTATTAAATTCTTTTTTACCAAGCAAATCGCAAAGGACTTCAAGCTTTCGATTCTTATCTAAAACCCTAACAACATCCTGATCAACATTGCTAGATGATTCGCTCGTTCTAACAGATATCTTGACTGGATCTTTTAAAAATTTCTTGACTAAAAATTCTATCTCATTTGGAAAAGTTGCAGAAAAACACATTGCTTTTTTATTTGCTGGCATTTGAGAAATAAGAAATTTTATATCATCAATAAATCCCATATCAAGCATTCTATCAGCCTCATCCAAAATAATTGTTTTAAATTGAGACATATCTAATGCTTTTCGCTGAACCATATCTTTTATTCGTCCAGGAGTTCCAATAATAAAATTATGGCTTCTCTTTAAATCAAAAAATTGATTTCTAACACTCGTACCTCCAATACAAACAACAGAAAATATTTTTAATCCAAAAGTAAACTCTCTAAATTCTTTTTCAATCTGCTGGGCAAGTTCACGAGTAGGAACAATAATTATTGTTTTACTAGTTCTATCCAAAAGAACATCATTGATTGCAGGGATTAAAAAAGCTGCAGTCTTTCCAGTTCCAGTATTAGCTATACCAACAACATCCTTCCCGCTTAATATCAAGGGAATCGTTTGATCTTGAATTGGAGTTGGATTAATATATCCTTTTTTAATGATATTATCCTTCAGCCTTTGATCAACTTCAAAATCAATGAATTTATTTTTTGGAACATATACTTCTTCCTTATCATCATCAATACTGCTCTTTTGGATCAATCTTGATACGTCTATTCTGCTACCAGAAAACTTATTACTACTTTTTGAAACAAATCTTACTCCTCGATTTCCAGCACTCCCACTATTACTATTAAATCTTGGCTTATAGGCTGATCTGCCCTCACTTCCAAACTTTGGCTTATTTTCATCAGGCTTAATACTACCTTTGCCAAAATTACTTCTAGTACTATTCTTTTTTTTAAAATCCTGATTATATCCAGACTTAAAACTCTTTTTCACTTGTTTGATTCTAGTTTGCATAAGTTTAATAAAAAAAGCGGAGACTCTAATTATATGAATACAGAGACTTCGCTTTTTTTAAGATCTCAATATTATTAAAACTATATCATATTTAAATAATTTGTCAAGGTAAATTACCTAAAATTACAGTTCTAATTTTGGATATTCCTGCATAAAAACTTCAACTCTTTCATCAATTATTATATGAGCATATTCCAATGGCCTTTTTAAGTGCAATCCTGCAAGAGAACGACACCTGCTTAAAGCGACATATGCTTGCCCAGGAGCAAAAGTTCCACCCCCAAAATCAATAATCACCTTTTCGTACGTCTTTCCCTGCCCCTTATGAATTGTAATTGCCCACGATAGCTTCATTGGAAACTGAACAAAATTTCCAACTATTTCTGATTTAATTTTTCCCTCGCCCTCAAGGGCAAATTTTACTTTTTCCCATTTATACTTACTAACATCATCAAAAGATCCATCGTCAAACATTACTCGTATGTAATCATCCTCCATTTTTATTACTTTAACAATATCGCCATTTATCCATCTACCCTTAGGATCATTGTTTAACAACATCACCTGAGCCCCTTCTTTTAAAAATAAATCCTGAAGGGTAGGAAGATCATTAGATTTAAATTCTCCGTCAACAAAACCCTTATATTTTTTTTCACTACCAGAAAGACTAGTTAATTTTTCATAATTAATTCTCTCAGCTGCATAATTATTAGTAACCAAAATAACTCCCAAATTATCATAATTATCAGAATTCAAAACTCGCTGATTTATTTTCAATAAATGACTATCATTAAGTCTATACATTCTTATAGAATCAAGTAATTCTATAAATTCTAAATCAGATTGTCTATAAACCTGCTGCAATTCAATCATAGAAAATTTTCCCAACTTAAAACAATTTGCATCAAAAAAATATGGACTTTTATAAACTATCTTAAAAATCATATCCTCCCCTCCTTGAACAATTGGCGGCAACTGATATAAGTCACCAACAACTATAATTTGAATTCCTCCAAACGGACTTCCCGGATTGGGACCATTTATTCTTAAAAATTTTTCAATACAATCAAAAAGATCAGCTCTTACCATAGAAATTTCATCAATTATCAAAATATCAATATTTTCATAAATTTCTCTGTTCTTATAAGCTTTTTTAACATCCTTTTCTGTAACCCCCGGACGAAACTTAAAAAATGAATGTATTGTTTGTCCCTGTATATTTACTGCAGCCACCCCAGTTGGAGCCAAAACAACCACATTCTTCTTTGCCGTCGCTCTAAAATACTTCAAAAAAGTAGTCTTTCCAGTCCCTGCCCGCCCTGTTAAAAAAACATTCCCTCCTTTTTCCAGCAATTTCAACAATTTTTTACCTTCATCCGATAATTTAATGTCAGGCTTATCAAAAGATAAGTAGTTTCTATTTTCTCGCCTCTTACCTATTCCACCCCTTGCCATCATTTCCGAACTACTCAATATTTTTTTATTATTTTGAAAAATCATATTTTTATATAAATCACTAAATAAAATTATAACACAAAAAAAATAAAAACCACCATTTACTCCCAAAAAGTCAATAAAAATGATATAATTATCATATAATAATAATTATAAAAGCTTATATGGATCCAAGAATTATAGCAACTGTTGGACCAACGTCCGATGATTACAAGATATTAAAAGACATGGTTGAGACAGGGATGAATATCGTAAGGATAAATTTTTCACATGGAAATTACGAACAATGGAATCGAGTTAAATCATATTTATCAAGAATCAAAGAAGAAAGCGGCATCAGTGTTAAGATGATGATGGACCTACAAGGACCACGTATTCGTGTCGGAATACTACCTCACGAAATATTGATAAAAGAAGGAGAAACATATTCTTTTATTTATGGAAAAACAGATATCAAAAAAAATGAAATACCCATAGATCACGCTAATCTATATCAAGATATGAAAGTTGGCCAACCATTTTATTTAGCCAATGGAATGATCGAGCTGGAAATATCCGAAATAAAAAATAAAAAGATAATCGCTAGAGCGATTAGGGGTGGACACCTGCTATCACGTAAGGGAATAAACATTCCTGCCACAAATCTTTCAGGTGATGTTATTACTGAAAAAGATAAAAAAGATGCAATATTCGGTGCAGAAAATGGTGCAGATTATATCTGTCTATCATTTGTCCAAACTGGAAACGACATCAAGCAACTAAAAAAAATAATAAAAAACAAAGACATAAAAATCATCGCAAAAATTGAAAGAGGTACTGCACTTATCGATATAGATAATATTGCAAAATATTCAGACGGACTAATGGTTGCTCGAGGAGATTTAGGCATAGAAGTTCCCATTGAAGAGCTTCCAATAATACAAAAAGAACTAATAAGAAGAGCTCATTGGTACAAAAAACCTGCAATAGTTGCTACCGAAATGCTTTCTTCTATGATTGATAAGCCTAGACCAACAAGAGCAGAAATTGCTGATATCGCAAATGCCATATTCAGTGGAGCAGATGCAGTAATGCTTTCCGATGAAACTGCTTCAGGTATGTATCCCGTTGAAGCTGTGGCCACTATGCGAAAAATAGCTAAAAGATCTGACGAATATTACAATGGAACAAACTATCTAAATAATAAATAAAAAAAACCGGATAAAGATCCGGTTTTTTATTTCAGTTCTTATTCCCTGTCCCTGAAAACCTCTTCGTGTTTCCCACAAAAATTTTTCCACCTCTTTTGATTACCCACATCCTTAATAAGCATACTTAGCCCAACAACTATAAGTAAGCAGGGCCAAATAATATTCCATGTATCTCCAGAAATAATTCCTAAGCTATGCAATAAAAACACTATCCCGATTGTGATAATTGCTAATCCAAAAAACATAATATTATTTTTAATTTATTATTTAATTACTTGAACTAAAGAATTATCTAAAACATTTAAATAAACGGTTTTTTCATTACGGCCATTTTCCAAGTCATCCTTATTGCTATAATACTTTTCTACTACGAAACCATTATCAATCGATATATTATTTTGAAAAATATTATCCCCTAAAAAAACGGTGTTGGTACTAACATAGCTATAACTATTCCTAATAGCAGCGGCAATATAATACGAAACATTATTACCAAGGCTATACGTAACAACAAAAACAGCATCTGTTAACTTGTCGTCGTTCAGATTACCAAATACAGGAACTCCACTCGTATTAATAAAAACTTTTACATCTGATGACAAACTTTTTTGAGCTTTACCATTGGATAATATAAAGTTATCACCATTAATTAAATACTTTCCATCAAGAGGACTAATATTAGAAACAGGAAAAACTACAGTTTAAACACCAAAATAATCAATTTTATCAACTTGAGTATAATACCAGTAAAAACCAATAGCAAAAAATGCTATAACAAAGATAATAACTATTCCTACACTATTTAATATTTGATCAAATTTATTCCTTTTCATAATTTATATTTACTATTAATATATTAACATAAATTAAAAATTTTTGTAACAAAAAAGTTTAAATCGCATTGTAATTAATAGAAGGGCAATGAATATCACCAATATAAAAGAATTAGTTGAAAAATCAAAAAATAAAGACAATCAAGCTTTTGGAGAATTGTTTGATTTTTATTACCCTAAAATATTAAGCTATGCTCTAAGAAGTACTACAAATCTTGACCACGCTAAAGACATAACTTCGAACACATTCATAAAAACGTTAACTGGTTTAAAAAATTTTAAATGGAAAGATAATGCAAGTTTTAACGGATGGATATACAAAATAGCAAGTAATGAAATAAATCAATTCTTCAGAAAACAAAGAAAGTATAAATCAGTCATTACTATTAACGATAATAAGTTTGATTTAAGCGATAACGACGAATCAAGTAAAAAAATAAAAACCATTATCGAAAACGATGAGTATCTTAAAATTTTAAATGATACCCTTAAAAATTTAAATCCAATCCATCAAAATATAATAAGATTGAGATATGTTGAAGACCTATCCTACGAAGAAATATCAAAAGCTATTGGGAAAAACGAATCGACCATAAGAGTTTACTGTTTAAGAGCAAAAGAAAAGCTTAAAAATATAATAGAAAAGAATAATAAAGAATTTTTGGAAAAATAAAAAAATGAACATAGAGGAAATATTCCAAAAAATAAATAAAGATAATCATGAATTAAAAAACCATAGAAATAATTTACGGGCAACTTTACTTGAAAATAAATACTTTATTAAAAAAGAAAATAATTATCCACGACTTAACATTACACTCCCTTCATTGTCTTTAACGCTTTCAACAATTATTTTCATTGGAGTATATATTTTAATTCCAAAAACAACACCGATTCAAACACTATCGAAAAATGATCAAGGCTCATCGCTTTATGCCAGATTATCAAAAAATAATAACACAACAAAATTAACAAAAACAAATGAAACAAAAACATTAGAAATAAATCAAGAAAATACAAAAACAATATTACATTTTAATAGTAATAATGTTCTTACTAATTCAACAGTTAAAAAATAATTTTAAAAACTATGAACTTATTAGAAAACAAATACTTTCAAATATTATGCTGCACATTAATAATAATCTTAACAATATTTATAGCAGTATTAATAAATGAAAAATCAAAACCTAGTG
>JALNZJ010000065.1 GCA_023229485.1 bacterium
AGACCATGCTTTTGATTTCTCAAAAGTTTAGGTCACTGCTATTAAATTGTGATTACATAATATCGCAAAAACTAAAAAATGTATAGCCTTTTAAGCTATACAAATTAATATCTACGCGACTCGTGCACTCTAACTACGCTCAAGTTGGCAGGGGCGGTAGGATTCGAACCCACAAGTATTCTTTTGGAGAGAATCAGTTTACCGTTGAGCTTACGCCCCTATTTTGTATTTACTTGTTACTAGGTTCGAATCTTAGGATTCGCCATTGAATAAATTTCTGCTGAAATTTTTCTCCGGCCCGACTCGACTTCAGTCAAGTCTCCGTCTTTAAATCTTTTTATTAGTATATTTTAAAAGTAGAAAGATTTAAACCCCCAATATTCTTGGAGAGAATCAGTTTACCGTTGAGCTTACGCCCCTAAGTTGTTTTTATATTAATATAAATATGATTCGCCTACAAGTGAATAAATTGCTTTCTCCTCCAGCTGGTGGATCGCAATGACAAACAAGGGGGTGGGAATGACAAATGTAGGGGCTTTAAATTTAAAGTACCGCAAAATGCGGTACTAGAAAATCTATCTTTTTACTTCCTTGTGAGGAGTATGTTTGTGGTCGTATTTACAGAATTTGCTTAACTGCAATTTTTCTTCCATAGCCTTAGTCTTCTTTGTAAAATAAACCGATCTTTTACATTCTTGACATACCAATTTTATGAATTTTTTCTTTTTACTTTTTGTTGCCATATTCTTTTCTTTACTCTTTATATGCTTTTTGCTTCAAATTACTAAAATTTTAGATTCTTTTGTGTTATTAATTTCTCTGAGATTCCCTTCGCCTTCCATAGGCGGGCAAGTGGGAATGACAGATTAATTGTGGGAGAACCGTATCAGTTTTTAGTAATTGCGGAGCCGATGGAGAGAATCGAACCCTCGACCTTTCCCTTACCAAGGGAATGTTCTGCCACTGAACTACATCGGCAAAGCCTGTGGGCGAAGAGGGACTTGCACCCCCGTAGACCGTAGTCACCTGATTTACAGTCAGGCCCAGTTGACTGCTTTGGTATTCGCCCATTAAATGTAATACATTTTCAGATAATAACAGATAATCGTTTATTTTTCAATAACCTTTCCCTTTTCTTTTCGCCAAATATCAATGTTTTTTTGATGTCCTGAAATAAGGGTTTTTGGTACTTTCCATTTTGTTCCTTTTTTGGGTTCGAATATTTCTGGTCGAGTATATTGAGGATATTCTATAAATCCACCTGTTTTTGTCTGTCTTGTTTTAAGAAATTCGGGGCGACCAAGGACATTGGGAATTAAGCGACTGATAGTCTCAATAACTATCATTGCTGGTAATTCCCCTCCCATAAGGTCATATTCCCCTATCGAGAGCTCTTCGTCGGCTATTTTATCATTTACACGTTCGTCTACACCCTCGTAGCGTCCACAAATAAATATTAGATTGTCATAGCCTTTAAATAATTGAGTGGCTTTTTTTTGATTGAATGGTTTTCCTCTGGGAGTAAAAATAATCGTTCTAGTCTTCTTAGTCTTGTTTTTCTTTTTTATTTTTTCGACAGCTTTGAATATTGGTCCGATTTGCAAAACCATGCCTAAACCGCCGCCATAAGGTCGGTCATCTACTCTTCCCTTCTTGTCTTTCTCTGCAAAGTCTCTAAGGTTATGAAGATTAATTTTAATCAGCTTTTTTTCTTGAGCCTTTTTGATGAAAGTTTCGTTAAGGTAGGAGTCAAAGATATTTGGGAATATGGTAATGATATTGAAATGCATATTGAATTAGCAATATGAATTATTGAAAAAGGCTATGCGAGGTGCCAGCATAGCCTTTTGTTTGATTTTAAAATTAGATTTTGAAATCTTCAAAGTCTTCTGTCGTAGAAGATGTCTCAGTAGTAGTTGATACTTCTTCTGGTTTTTTTCTAGAACCTCCCTCTGGCTCTTCAATTTTAAGATTGATTCTAGCGTGGTTTTTTAAACCAATAATTCTTACTAAGCTTCGAATAGCTTTTGCAGTTGATCCTTGTCTTCCAATAAGCTGACCCATATCTTCTGGGTTGACTTTTACTGAAAGAAGTACTCCCATTTCGTCGACCTGTCTGTCGATTTTTACATCTTCAGGGTGGTCAACTAAGTTTTTGACTATAAATTCTAGGAATTCTCTATCTCTTGGTGTTTCCATTTTATTCGTTTCTAAATTAATTTTTATAATCCCAATTTTGGGTAGCTCGACCCTTTTCACCTCTATCTTAACTAAAATAATTATGAGTGATAGTAAAATAAATGTCAACTGGTTGGAACCAGTAATTAGTGCTTTATGTGTCTGCTTCGCAAACATGAAGGCAACTTATGAGATTCCCCTCTTCTCCACCATGGGCGAGCAAGGCGGGAATGACAACGGATTTTCAACTTTTCAGGAGTGACGAAGAGGCAAAGCTACTGCGAGATAAAGAATTAATAGTTTATAAAAAACAAAAGACACTAAATTTTAGTGTCAATAGATATATGAGAGAAGAGCATGTCTCTTCTCTCGGGAGTACGTTATGGGTGCTCCCCTTCTTCGTATGGATCGGAGTTTCCTGATATATTATGTCCCTCCTCAACTCCAAAGTTGGGACAATTTTTATATATAATATTTTGAAAAAAAATGCAAGGCTATTTGTTAAGATTTACGAGATCGGGCCTCCTACGGAGTAACCGACCTCCTAAATCTTAAAAGCAAAAGATGCTAATGATAGGTTTTGCTCTTCATATTTGAGAAATAAAAAAAATTCCCGACTACGTTCGCCTATGGCGAACAAGTGAGTAATAAAAAATAACGGACGAGGGTCCGTTATTAGTTTATTAAAAATATAAGTTAAGCAGCGGGAGTTTCGGTAGTTTCTGTAGTAGGCTCCTCGGCTGGAGTTTCAGCGGGAGTTTCAATAATAGGTTCTTCTACTATTTCAGCAGGAGCTTCCTCTATCTTGACTTCTTCCGCAACAGCGACAGGAGCTTCTTTCTGTATTTCTTTTACTGGCTCTGGTTTTGGTTCTGGTTTTACGAAGTATATTTTTCGTTTTGGTTGATCAATTACTTTATCAGAAACGAGCATGTTGTGAACTGTGTCTGAAGGTTGAGCCCCAACAGAAACCCAGTATTGAGCTCGGTCTTTTTTGATATTTCTTTGTTTTGATTTTGGATCATAGCTTCCAATCTCTTCCACAAATCTTCCCCCTGCAGGAGCTCTTCTTTTGTCTGTTACGACAATTTTATAAGAAGGTTGATGCTTCTTTCCTATTCTTAATAATCTGATAGTCAACATAATTTTGATAAGTTTTTATTAATTCCGTATAACGCAGTTTATAATACAATAAATTTTAGTTAAATGCAAGTACCTTTTGATAATTAGTGTTTTGTTGTTTGCGTAGCAAACATAAAGGCATTATACTATCTATGAGATCAAACCTCCTAAGGGAGGTTGCGACCTCCTAGCTAGCAAGGGATAGGTTGCAATCTCATAAGTCTTTACCAGTTTTTGATTTTTAATGCTTTTTCAGCTGCGTTTAACTCGGCTTCGTGTTTTGATGTTCCCTCTCCATCGGTTATCATTTCTTCTCCAATAAATACTCCCACTAAGAATTGCTTCATATGGTCTGGTCCTATTTCTTTTAAGACCTGATAAGTTGGAGTAATCATAACTATCTCTTGAGCTCTTTCCTGGAAAAGTGATTTTGGGTCTTTATAGAGTTTTTTTTCTAGTATTTCTGGTAACTTTGGTAAGATTAAATATTTTTCAATAAATTGTTTGCAGGCGTCGTATCCTTGGTCCAAGTATAGTGCTCCAATAAGAGCCTCAAAAGAATCAGCTAAAATGTATTTTTTATTTTTGCCTTTTTCTTTAATTTCGCCTTGAGACAAAAGAAGAATGTCTTCAAACTCTAATTCTTTTGCTAATTCAAAAAGTATGTTTGAGTTAACAAGTGATGCTCGCCAGCCAGTCATATCTCCTTCTGGTTTTTCTGGATAGTTGATGTATAAATACTCTGTAGTCACTAACTCTAATACTGCATCTCCTAAAAACTCCAATCTTTCGTTATGTCCTAATCCAAATTTTGGATTTTCGTTTAAGAATGAACGATGACAAAAAGCTTGAGTTAATAAGTTTTTATTTTTAAACTTAATACCTAGCCTTTCTTCAAATTTTAAAAAATCTTCTTCTTTCATAATACCTATTCTTCTTTTTCGGTTAAAACCGATTTGCTATTTTTATTTTGCTCTTCTATTCCTCGATAGACTGTGCCGAGTACTCCATTTACAAATTTACGAGAACTTTCTCCACCAAAGTTTTTGGCTAGTTCTATTGCTTCATTGATAGCTACTTTTGGAGGAACATTTTCTTTATTTCCATAAAGAAGCTCAAATATTCCTAATCTAAGAATATTTCTGTCTAAAGGATTAATTTGTGGTATGGGCCATTCTGGGGCTGTCTTTTCGATGATTGCATCCATAATATCTAATTTTTCTTTAACTCCAATACTAAGATCCCAAATAAAGGCGGGTTCTTCCAATCCAGCACCAAATTCAGCAATATTTCTTTCAACAATATCGTTTAATTCTTCTTGTTTGTTGTTAAAATCCCATTCATATAGGCTTTGCATTGCTATTGAACGAGATAAATGTCTAGAAGCCATAGAGTATTATTTAAGCTTTTTTAAGGTTCTTAGGCGGTTTTTTTCTTTGTCGCCTTTGGAGTTTTTTTAACTATTGGTTTTTCTACTTTTGAGACTACTGAAAGGTAATCTCTTCCTTTGTAGTTTCCACAGAATTTGCAAATAGTATGTGGTAAGACAGGCTTTCCGCATTTTTGGCACTTTACTAGCGTAATTGGCTTAATAAAAATATTACCTCTTCTTCTGTCTCTTTTTGATGTACTTAAATGTCTTTTAGGAACTGCCATTTTTTTATATTGGTTATTATTAAAATGAAGATTATATTTTAACTAATTTGAGTATTGAATTAAAATAAAAGCTATAGTTTATTATGCATTTTTTCCTTGATTTGTAAAGGCGGAATAAGGTTTATGCAAAATTTCTGGACAAATGATTCTTTGATATATTTGCTTCTTCGACATGTTTTAATATGTGGCAGGAGTGGGAGTGAGGGGGCATCTTATTAGATTCTCGATCAG
>JALNZJ010000066.1 GCA_023229485.1 bacterium
AAAAATATTTCAAAAAAATATGAAAGCCTATATGGGTAATTTTGTTGAACAATCGACTGGTTCAGAAAACTGGTGGATATATTGGAGCCATATCAGAGCCCCATTTTATGTTTATTCTTACGCCAGTGGACTTTTGATAGCACAAGCATTACAATCAATAGTAAAAAAAGACAAGCTTGCCATTAGTAAAGTAAAAGATATTTTATCAGCAGGAGAATCTGATAGTCCAGAAAATATCTTTGCAAGTGCGGGTATAGATATCACCAAAAAAGAATTTTGGCTTAATGGATTGAATGAGATGGAAACTTTATTAAATGAAGCCGAATTATTGGCAAAAAAGCTAAATAAAGTATAATTATTTTTGACAACAAATTCGAATTTGATATAATTACTCAAATGAACGAAAAATCAAAATCTTTCACTTTAATAGAAATATTAATGGTAATTATTATTGTTGGTATTTTGGCTGGAATTGTTATTGTATTGACAACTGAAGCAATTTACAAAGCAAGTATCGCTAAGGGGCAAGAATTTTCAAGTTCTATTAATCATAGTCTAATGAATGACGCTTTCGTAAATTATAACTTTGATAATATTTCAGATAGTAAGATTGGCACAACATTGGGTATTAATGACATACAAGAATCATGGGGAAATAGTAGTGCCGAGGAAGTTGGGGGTTCACCCGTAGTTCGAGGTGGTGCTGACTGTATTTTTGGGAAATGCATAGAATTCAAAGGAAAACTTACTTGCGATCCAGAGTATCCTTGTGGTGGAGACTCTATAACTACTAACGAGGTTGGCTATCCAATGGGAGACAATCCAATAACACTAGAAGTCTGGGTAAAGCCAAAAAGCGTTGTAGAATATTCTCTTTTAATAGGCAAGAAATGGTCTGTTCCAACTGGTCTTGGATATGATAATGGTTATTATTATTTTGGAATAGTGATTGCCGATGATGTATGGAGCTATCGATATGATACAAAAGGAGTATTAGATAGATGGACTCATGTCGTTGGAACATATAGTAATCAAAAAGTAACAATTTGCGTCAATGGTGATTGTCAAAAATATGCTTCGGAAACACCATCGAATGATGGCCTTGATTTTCAGGTTATGATGGGTGCACAACAAGAAGAATATTATCATTTTAAGGGTTTTATTGATGAGGCCAGAGTATATAAAGAAGCCTTGACGAGTAAACAAATCAGAAATAAGTACTTAGCTGGATTAAAAAGTCTCTTAGCAAATAAAGGAATTACTAATAACGAATATAATCAAAGATTAGCTGAATTAAACTATTATTGTAGTGCGAAATAGATTTAATTTTATAATGCCTAAGCCCGTGGCTTGGGCATTTTTATTTTCATCAGATTTGTAATATAATCAAGATAGTTGTAAATTTGTTTAATTAATAAAATACGCAAAATGAAAAAAGATTATTCAATTATTGTCGGAGGAGCTGCCGGTCAAGGCTCAAGAAAGGCAGGGCTGATCATTGCCAAGATTTTTAAGAGACTGGGATTTTTTGTCTATATTTACGATGATTATCAGTCACTAATCAAGGGTGGTCATAATTTTTCACAAATCAGGATTTCAGATAAATTTATTGCCGGTAGAAGAGAAAAAATTGATATATTAATTGCTTTTGATAAAAAAACAGTTGATATGCATGAATCGATCTTGAATACAGGAGGAATCTTGATATTCAATAAGAATAAAACTCCTGAAGAAAAAGGAGTCGGTATTGAAGCAGATGCAATTGTAAAGCATATGCAGGGCAAGCATATAATGGCTAATACGGCAATGATTGGAGGCTTTTTGAAGGTAGTTGGCATTGACTGGACAGTTGCAAAACCAATTTTGGAAAAAGAATTGGGAGGAGATATTAATATGAAGATCGCAAGAGAATCATACGATAGTACGAAAGAAATAATCAAAATCGAACCCAATAAAAAAACAAAAAACCCAGAATACTTAATGACGGGCAATGAAGCAGCTGCATTAGGAGCTGCCAAGGCAGGACTTGATATTTATTATGCCTATCCAATGACTCCTGCGAGTGGAATACTTCACTACTTCGCCGAGCACGAAAAAGAACTTGGAATTTTGACAATTCAGCCAGAAAATGAAATTGCTGTAGCGAATGAGGCTGTTGGTTCGGCCTATGCAGGTAAAAGAACTATGGTTGCAAGCTCTAGTGGAGGCTTTGCTTTAATGTCTGAGACAATAAGTCTTAGTGCTATGTCTGAAGTTCCCGTCTTGTTTATTAATAGTCAAAGAATGGGGCCAGCAACAGGAGTGCCAACATATAGCGGGCAATCTGATTTGCTTTTTTCTATTAATCCAGGAACAGGTGATTTTGAAAAATTTGTAGCAGCACCAAGTAACAGTGAAGAAACAGCTTATTGGTCTGGGAAATTATTAAATTTAGCTTGGCAATATCAAACGCCAGCGATTTTACTATTAGACAAAGAACTTTCCGAGGGAACTTTTTCAATAGGGAAAAGCATTTTTAAAGATATTAAGAAAGAAAAAGAAATCGTTTGGGATAAAAAAGGAGAATATGGAAGATATAAGATTACGAAAGATGGAATTTCACCATTAGCGTACCCAGGAGTAAAAAACGCAATAATAAAAGCCAGTAGTTATGAACATGATGAAGGTGGCCTTACTGTTGAAGAAAATGAAGGGATAATTACTGCAATGCAAGAAAAAAGATTGAGGAAATTTGAAGCAATGAGAAAGATTGCCGACAGTGCAGGTGCAGTAAAGGTATATGGCAATAAAAAATCCAAAATAGTAATTATCTCTTGGGGATTTACTTCTGGTGCAGTAAGAGAAGTTTCAGAAAAGTTGGGATTAAAGTTTGTCCAACCAATTGTTATGTCTCCATTTCCAATCAAGCAAATGAATAAAGCATTATTAGGAGCGGAACAGATAATACTAATTGAGAACAATGCCTTGGGACAATTAGGTACAGTAATGGCTAGCTATGGAATTTACGCTGACAAAAAAATTCTTAAATATTCTTCAAGGCCGTTCACTGTCGAAGAACTTGAAAATAGGATTTCAAAAGCAATAAAGAGATAGGTGTAAGTATTACTGTCAATCGTTTCACTTATTCTTCGCAATGACAATTATATGATAATTAGTGGAATATAAATATCTAAAAAAATGGAATCAAAAAAAATAAATTTAGAAACAACTTGTCCCAATACTTGGTGCCCCGGATGTGGTGATTTTGGAATTATGATGTCTTTTAAGCAAGCCGTAACGGCACTAATTGAAGCAGGCACTCCAAAAGAGAATATTGTTGTTGTCGGTGATATTGGTTGTAATTCAAAAATAGCAGACTATCTTAACTTGAACAGTTTTATCGGTCTTCACGGTCGCTCTATTTCTCTTGCCGAGGGAATAAAAATTGGAAATTCAAACTTAAAAGTGTTTGTTTTTTTGGGAGATGGAGCATGTTTAGACGAAGGAATCTCTCATTTGATTCATGCCGCCAAAAGGAATACTAATATTACTGTTATAATGCATAATAATAGGCTTTTTGCTCTAACAACAGGACAATTTACTGCCGTTACGCCAAAAGGATTAAAGACAAGATCAACTCCCGAGGGAAGCATTGAAGAACCTTTGAATCCAATAGAGCTTTTAATCGCTAGCAATGCTTCGTTTGTTGCTAGAGGGTATTCTTCGCGAATTGAAGACGTTAAAAATCTTATTTTAGAAGCTGATAAGCATAAAGGGTTTTCTTTTGTTGAAGTATTGCAACCATGTGTTTCTTTTTATAATACTATTGAGTTTTATAATGAAAGAGTCTATTATGGTCAAAATCCGAATTTAGAGTCAAAAGAATCTGCGATGAAGCTAGCTCGCGAATGGAACTATAACGGAGAAGGAAGGATTCCTCTTGGAATTATATATAAAACAGAAAGAGAGGTTTTTGAAACAGAAGAAGCAGCCCTCTTGCCTAAGGTTAGAAATTTTGAAAAATGTTTACAAGCCCATTTGTAAAAAAGAATAAAAAGAAAAATATTGTTTGCATTGGAGGAGGAAACGCTATGCCAAAAGCGTTGCTTTCGGAGTTAAAAAAATATCCAATCAATATTACAGTTATTTCTTCAGTTTTAGACTCGGGTGGATCCTCGGGCGAGATAAGAAAAGACTATAAAATGATTGCCTTGGGGGACATAAGGAGAGCTTTTTTAGAATTGTCTGATTTTAATTCTGTTATACGAGAAGTTCTTGGTTATCGCTTTGAAGAGGGTAATTTTGAAGGACACAGCCTTGGGAATCTTTTTTTATTAGGAATGTTTTTGAATCTTGATCGAAGTTATAATGAAATGTTTAGTAAATTGAATAGCTTACTTAAAGAAGAATATAAAGTTTATCCTTCAACAACTTCGTCGATTTCACAATTAATAGCTAGGCTTGAAGATGGGCAAGAAATAACTGGAGAGACCAATATTGATATTCCGAAACATGATTCGAAGATAAAGATAGAAGAAGTTTATATCAAGCCAAAAGCAAAAATATGTCCACACGCAAGAGTTGCCATTGAAGAAGCTGATATGATTATCATTGGTCCAGGAGATTTATATTCTTCATTAATTCAAGTCTTACTTGTTGACGGATTTAGTCAAGCTATTAAAAAAAGCCGAGCAAAAAAAGTCTATGTTTGTAATATAATGACAAAAGACGGCGAGTCCAATAAGCTTTCAGTTGCAGGATTTGATAAAGAAATAGAGAAGTACCTGAAATCTGATATCGATTTTGTTATTTACAACAAAAAAATCGTTGCAAAAGAAAAATATTTAGAATTTAAAAGAAAACATCCAGAGTTATTGGAATTAGTTTCAGTTGATAATAATCTTAATAGTAAAAAATTCATTGGCAAAAGTTTGATTTTGGCGGAAAATAATCCGATTCATAATTCGAAAGTATTAGTAAAAACAATAATGGAATTAATTTAAATATATGCAAGCTATAATTTTAACTGCTGGAAATGGTGTTAGGTTTATGCCACTTTCAGCTACAAGACCAAAGCCGTTATTTTCTATTTTTAATGAGTCTATTCTAGAGCACAACCTCAACCAGCTTGTTGGAATAGTGGATGAAGTTTTTTTTGTTGTG
>JALNZJ010000067.1 GCA_023229485.1 bacterium
ACACAATCCGTTCAATTTTGTAGTAGAAGAATTAATATTAGCCGTAGCACTACATGAGGCGGTTATTCCTCCTTCACTTCCGATACATTGCCAAACAAAAAACTTTCCTACTTGCCCTTCTTCTAAGATTATGACTGATGGGTTGCCAGTACTACACAATTCAGTTGCTGGAGAATTTTCAAAAATTTTTCCGTTAGCGGCACCGCAGATTCCATTAATTGGAACTGAACTTGTTTTTGTTTGAAGTAATGATAAATTTGATTCGGCAGATTGCCACTCTGGATTATTTTTAATAACTGTTATCAGCGATATTCCAATAAAAATAAAACCTATAAGAGCGACTACACACAAAATTATTGAATCAAATTTTGGATTTTCGGTTTTCATTTTAAAAAAATTATAATTATGCTTGTATTATATCTGCAATTTCAACCCCTTTCAAGCTATTTATTATCTTTTTTATTGTTTTGTAAAAATATTTTATAAATACCGTCCAGAAAATCTCCGCCAGCATAACCAACGATAAAAGATATCGCTGGTGAAAAATCATTTATACTTTTTATAATTCCTGTTTCGCTAATAGCGACACCAGTCAAAAGCCCAACTATCCCTGACAAAAAGACAATACCAAAAAAATACTTCACATCAAACCCGACATTCTTATAATCATATTGATGCTTCAAATATCCAACAATACCCCTTATCACTCCCCCGCCAAACCCTGAAATTAAAATTGAAAAATAAATATTTAATAACATTTTTATATTATTTGTTTTTATTTCTTCCTAATGAATTATTAATTACTATTTTAGTAATACTGATAAATAAAAACAAGCCCGCTTAGGCTTGCTTCAATTTTATTTTTTAGAATTGATGACCTCATCAATTACTCCATAAGACTTTGCTTCTTCGGCCGTTAAATAAAAATCTCTATCTGTATCTTTAGTTACTTTAGACAATGGTTGCCCAGTATGCTTGGCCAAAATTTTGTTCATCCGGTCTTTTATTTTTAAAATCTGTTTAGCGGCAATTTCTATCTCCGTTGCTTGCCCTCTTGCTCCGCCCAAAACCTGATGAAGCAATATTTCTGAGTTTGGCAAGGCGTATCTTTTTCCTCTTGCTCCAGAAGCTAGAAGTAATGCACCCATAGAGGCAGAAAGACCGATTGATACTGTTGATACATCTGGCTTTATGTACTGCATTGTATCGTAGATTGCTAACCCAGCAGTAACTGCTCCTCCTGGACTATTAATATATAATTGAATATCTTTTTCTGAATCTTTTGATGCAAGATATAAAAGTTGTGCAACAATAGAGTTGGCAACATAGTCATCTATTGCTCCTGCCATAAAAATTATTCGCTTTTCAAGTAGCCTAGAATAAATATCATAAGCCCTTTCTCCCGATTGAGTTTTTTCGATAACTGTAGGAATTAAGTTCATAATATTTTTTATTTTTTAATTAAGACCAAGGAATGCAAATATTTTTTCTTTAGTAATGTCATCCGCAATAAGAATTGCTAATCTCTGTACGTCAATCTTTTCCTTTTCTTCTTTTGGATATTGTGCCATCACTTCTTCTAATTTATTTGCGACTTCTTCGTCTGTTGCTATTATTTTCTCATTTTTAGCTATTTGATGCAAGATTAAAAATCTTTTTACCCTATCTAACGCAATCTTTTCAAATTCTTTTTTCATATCATCTTCGGTTTTCTTAATTTGCGATAGATACTCCTCAAGGCTTATCTTAAGTTCATAATTGACTCTATCTTTCAAGTTTTCTAAAAGATTATCTTCTTCTCGTCTTAAAAGAATTGCTGGTATTTCTAATTTTGTTTTCTCCAAAATCTTATCCATTGCTTCGACTCTCAGGCGGTTTAATCCGGCGACTCTTTTTTCTTCTTCAAGACCTTTTTGAATATCTTTTTTTAATGCATCAACTGTTTCAAAACGACCTAATGTTTTTACCCATTCGTTAGTTATTTCTGGTAGGTCCATTTTTTGAACAGAAATTATCTTTACCTTAACTTTAACAGGCATTTTTTCTGGCTGCAGTTTATCTATGTGTTGATCGATCGTCCCCTCAAATTCTTTTTCGTCTCCTGCTTTCGTTCCAATAATTGCAGATTCTAATCCATTAATAAAATGTTCTTTTCCAAGAATATAGCCATCTTTTTGCTCTCCTCTCATATGGCTAAAAGTATCTGGTAAGTTTTCTATCTGAAAAGAAAATTCTATAAAATCATTTTTTTCTGCTGGACCTTCTTTATCGGTTAAAACTGCCCTTGCATTTCGTAACCATAAAATAGCATCTTCAATTTCCTTACTTGTGATTTCTATTTTTTCTTTTTTTATTCCTTCGGTTAACTTTTTAACATCGGGCAAAGCTATGTTAGATAATATTTCTACGGAAGCAGTAAAAATAAAGGGGTTTCCTTTTGCTATTTTAATAATTTCTACTTCGGGTTGAGAAACTGCTTCAATGCCAGATTCTTCTAGATACTTTATCCAGTTTTTACTAATTATTGATTCGGTTGTTTTAGATAAAATATGATTTTGATCAACATGTTGTTCTATCATATTTTGAGGAACTTTTCCTTTTCTAAATCCTGGAATCTCTAATACTTCTGCGATTTCTTTTAATGATTTGGCGTAACAGACATCAAATTCTTCGGCAGGTACTTCTATTTCCACTATGTGTTTAACTGGAGTTGATTCTTTAACGGTATATTTCATGTTTTATATTTCTTAAAATAACTTTGTCTTATTCTTCTTCGCTTGAAGAATTTTCATCTTCATTTTTTTCGTCAATTTCCTTAGCTTCCTCTTTTTTTGCCTTAGGTTTTCTTTTTGGCATCTCTCCCCCGTCTTCCATGTTTTTAAGAGACCCATCTTTTTCCATCTCCTCATACTCTTCCGTGCTTTTTACATCAATTTTCCATCCGGTTAATCTTGCTGAAAGTCGAACATTCTGCCCCTCTTTTCCAATAGCAAGAGATAGCTGTTCGGATGGAACAATGACTAAGGCGGTATTCCTTGGTAATACTTTTACATCAACAACCTTAGCTGGAGATAAAGAATTTTTAATATATTCGACTGGGTCATTTGAATATTCTATAATATCTATCTTTTCGCCTCCGAGTTCTGAGATAACAGCAGCAACTCTTACTCCACGCTGTCCAACCATTGCACCAATCGGATCAACCCCATCGACAAGAGACATGACTGCTATTTTTGTTCTTGACCCCGCTTCCCGTGCAAGTGATTTTATTTCAATTTGATTTGCCCCTATTTCTGGGACTTCGAGTTCAAATAATTTTGAAATAAGTTTAGGATAGATACGAGACAAGACAATTATTGGCCCTCTTGGAGTAGTCTCTACTTTTACAACATATAATTTTAGTCTCTGCCCTTCCTTATAGAACTCGCCTCTAATCTGTTCTTCCTTCATCAAAACACCCAAGGTTTTTCCAATATCAAAATATACACTTGTGCCCTCAATCCGTTGGACAATACCCGAAACAATTTCTCCTTCTTTTGATTTGTATTCAGCCAAGACTGCGTCTTTTTCTGCTTCTCTTATTTTTTGCAATACAACCTGTTTAGCAGTTTGTGCTGCAATACGTCCAAAGTCTTCTTTTTGCTCTAATGGAATAATTTGTTCTTCGCCTACTTCAAGTTTTAATTTTTCGAGCTTACATTCTTCTACCAGAATATGTCTTTCTGGATTATATCTTACTCTTTTATGTTCTCCAACTGAACTTGGATTATTTGTATTATCTTCATTGCCACTTATTTCGCTTTCAAGTGGGCGATACTCTGATTTTACTTTGAAGGTAAATGATTCTGGCTCATCTTCCTCTTCAGGAAAAGGAATATACACAACGGTTTCGTCAACAACAAGTCGAGACCTTGAAAAATCAACCTTTCCAGTTTTTTGATTCATTTGTGCCTTAATGATTTGTCCCTTTTTGCCATACTCTTTTTTATATGCAGATGCTAATGCATGTTCAACGGTTTCAACTATTACTTCTTTTGATAAACCTTTTTCATCAGAAATTTGAGTAATGGCTGATAAAAATTCTTGAAAATCCATGTTGTTTTATTTCTTATTTTTCTTATTATTATTTTAATTTAATTTTTATAAAATTCTGTAATTACAATTATGCTTGTTTTAAAATTCCGATAAAAAAAGCCGGAATCTATCCGACAAACAATAATTATAATCATTAACTTCCGTACTGTTAGATTATCATTTTTTAAAAAAAACGTCAAACAGATACACTGACTTATCTCACATTGCAAATAATAGTATAATATTTTTGCTTTTTTAACAAAAAAAGCAGGGGGGCATTCCCCTGCTTTTCACTTGTTTATTATTCTCTCCAGGTAGGATTTATTGAGGCCCTAACCGTAACTGTATATATCTGAGATGAACCATCTTCTGCGATTACAAGATAGCTCACTGGATTTGAAAAGTCATTAACGGTAGTACCACTAACCTGAACAATGGTTCCAATATTAACTGTTTTTCCAGTAGTAGTAAATGTAGCAACTAAGGCGGTGACATTGGTTCCCAACGGAACAGTTACGTTAATAGTATGATCAACTTCGTTGATTATTCCAACTACTGCAGGAGAATTGAAACCAAAAGAAGTAATCGCCTTATTGGTTAATGGAGCATTACGCTGTGCACCACAAGAGGCACTGGGTGTTCCCCCGCTAGTTCCATTACAAATCCAAGAAATTGAACCTCCTTGAGCTGGAAAAGCTGTGTTAGTTGATGTTCCTGGAGCACATTGGATATACGGGGAATAACTTGACGTATCATATGTAAAAGTTCTTCCGCTAGCATTTCCACAAACACCATTGGTAATCTTGTTAGCCGAACAAGAAACGACAGTTCCGTTGTTCTTTCCGGTACAGGTCCAAGTCCATGGTCCTGATCCAGAAACAGTGCTGGCGGTTGAGGTTGATACACATAAATTAGTCGTTGGAGCAGTGTTTAAGTTTGCTCCATTGGATGAACCACAAGCACTAGTTCCTACTCTACTGGCTGCACAAAGTGGACTTCTTGTTCCACCATAGAGTCCGTTACAATACCAACCGACT
>JALNZJ010000068.1 GCA_023229485.1 bacterium
TGGTAAGTTTATTAACGTCGAAATAATAGGTTCGAAATGGAATTATTTAGAAGGAAGAGTCATTTTTTAATGAATTTAGTGAATTTTTTAATTTTTTGACCACCTTTTCAATTTTATTTTTATTTTGTATAATGAAGCTATGAATTTAAAAGCTATGAAAAATTGGGGTGGAGTTAATTGGACAATAATTGTAGTTGTTTTTATTTTTTTTACTGGTTCATTTTTAGGAGGATTTTATTTTAATCAGTATGTTTGGCAAAAAAAATACGATTCTGCTCAAGAGAATCTTAAAAATATTGACTTAATTTTACTTAGTGATGTAATTAGCGAACTTAATAATAGTTTTGTTGATTCTGAAAAGATTGATTCAAAAAAAATAACTTATGGTGTTATTGAAGGAGCAGTAAAGTCTTTGGGGGATCCATATACTGTATTTTTTGATCCGAAAGACAGTAAAGAATTCAAAGAGGATATATCAGGTTCTTTTAATGGTGTTGGTATACAGGTTGGATCAAAAGAAGGTAAACTTAAGGTAATTGCTCCAATTAAGGGTTCTCCTGCTGATAAGGCAGGAATTTTACCAGGAGATATAATTTTGCAAGTCGATAAAGCATCTATCTCTGACATGCCGATTGATGATGTAATAAAAAAAATAAAAGGAGAAAAAGGCACAAAAGTAAGCCTTACTATTTCGCGCGATTCTAAGATTAAGGATTTTGAAATTAAGAGAGACCTTATTAAGGTTCCAACTATTGATGTTTCTATAAAGGAGGAGAAAGGTAAAAAAATTGCTATTTTGAGTATTTATCATTTTTCAGAAGAATTGTATGCTGATTTTAAAAAGGAGATACCGGTATTAGCTACAATGGATGGAATTATTTTAGATTTGAGAAGTAACCCTGGAGGATTGGTTAGTCAGACCCAAGAAGTAATAAGTTGGTTTTTGAAAAAAGGCGATGTTGTTTATATTCAGCAAGATAGAATGCAAAATAAAGAGACCTTAACTTCTTTTGGGTATGGTGGACTTGAAAATGTGCCAATGGTTCTAATTATAAACGAAGGAAGTGCATCGGCGGCGGAAATTATGGCAGGAGCACTTCGAGACAATAAGGGTATAAAAATTATCGGACAAAATTCTTATGGGAAGGGAACTGTTCAAAAAGTTGTCGATTTATACGATGGATCAAGTGTAAAAATAACTATTGCGAAATGGTTTACGCCAAGTGGGCTTCGAATTCAAGATGTTGGGATAAAGCCTGATATTGAAGTAAAAATAAGCGAAGATGATTATTTAAAAGACAAGGATCCTCAACTTGACAAGGCACTTGAGGAGATAAAAAAAATAATAAAATAAAAAAATGAAGGTTATTTTATTAAAGAATGTTGATAAGGTTGGTAAGGCTAACGAAATAAAAGATGTTCCAAGTGGTTATGCTAGAAATTTTCTTCTTCCTAAAAAACTTGCTGTTTTGGCCTCAAAGGATACTTTGGCAAATGCAAATCAAAAAATGAAGGTTGATAATGAAAGACTCGAAAAAGATATTGTTGAAAAAGAAGCAATGGCTGAGAAGATGAAGGGTATGGAGGTTAGGCTTGTGGTTAAAGTAGGTGGTGAGGGGCAATTATTTGAATCTATAACTCGGCAAAAAATAGCTGAAAGATTAAGTGAAATGGGATTTTTAATTGAAAAAAATCACATTGAATTAGAGGAGAATATAAAGCAAAAGGGTGAATTTAATGTAAAGATAAAATTAGATCATGGCTTTGAAACAGAGGTAAAGGTCGTTATCTCTGCAGAGTAGTAGCGAAGAGATTTTTTCTCTTCTTTTTATTATTTTTTAAAATATGGCAAATTATATTTTTGTGGCAGGTGGGGTTATGTCTAGTGTAGGAAAAGGAGCAGCTACTGCTTCAATAGCAAAAATACTTGAAAGTAGGGGTTTTAAGGTTACGGCCGTAAAGATAGATCCATATATTAATGTTGATGCAGGAACAATGAATCCAGTTGAACATGGCGAGGTTTTTGTGACTGATGATGGAACAGAATGTGATCAAGACATTGGAAATTATGAAAGATTTTTAAATCAGAACATTGGAAATGATAATTATATGACGACTGGAAAAGTTTATCTTTCTGTAATTCAGAAAGAAAGAAATCTTGAGTTTGAGGGGAGGTGTGTTGAGGTTGTTCCCGATATCCCTAATGAGGTAATTTCGAGAATTAAAAAAGTTGCTAAAAATACAAAGAGTGATTTTGTATTAATTGAAATAGGAGGGACTGTTGGTGAGTATCAGAATCTGCTTTTTTTGGAATCTGCCAGAATGATGAAATTACAAAATCCAAGAAAAACCCTATTTGTTCTTGTTACTTATTTGCCGACAATAAAGATTATTGGAGAAATGAAAACAAAACCGACTCAGACCTCTGCAAGGCTTTTAAATGAGGCTGGGATTCAGGCCGATTTTATATTGGGAAGAGCTTCAGTTCCACTTGATGGGCCTAGAAAGAAAAAAATATCAATTTTTTGTAATCTTGATCCTAAGGATGTGATATCAGCTGCTGACGTAGACTCTATTTATGAAATTCCTCTTAATTTTGAAAGAGAGGGGTTGGGGGATAGGATTTTGAAGAAATTTAGAATTCGTTCTCGAAAAAATGATTTTTCAGATTGGCAGAATTTAGTTAATACGATAAAAAAAGAAAAATCACCTATAAAAATAGGAATTGTTGGAAAGTATTTCGAATCTGGTGAATTTTCATTAACAGATTCTTATATTTCTGTTATTGAGGCCGTAAAGCATGCTTGTTGGGCTTGTGATCGTGAGCCTGTTATAGAATGGCTCTCTGCTCAAAAGTTTGAAACTGAAAAGCAGAATTTAGAAAAATTAAAAGAATATGATGGTATTATTGTTCCTGGTGGGTTTGGAATTAGAGGGATTGAGGGGAAAATAAGTGTTATTAAATATTGTCGAGAGAATAATATTCCTTATTTTGGACTTTGTCTCGGGATGCAACTTGCTACGATTGAATTTGCTCGAAATGTTTGTGGTATTTCTCTTGCAACTTCGCGAGAATTTGATGAAAAAACAATTGAGCCAGTTATTGATATAATGAAGGAGCAGAAGGGTCTTTTAAAGAAAAAGGATTATGGGGCTACTATGAGACTCGGTGCATGGGATTGCAGTATAAAACCTAATACCATAAGCAGTAGGGCCTACCAGCAAGAGGATATTTCAGAGCGTCATCGTCATAGATATGAATTTAATAATAATTATCGTGAACTTCTTGAGAAAAAGGGCTTAATAATAGCTGGAGTTAATAAAGAAAAGGATTTAGTGGAAATTGTAGAAATTAAAAATCATCCTTTTTTTGTAGGAGTTCAGTTTCATCCTGAGCTAAAATCAAGGCCTTTAGCTCCTCATCCATTGTTTATTGAATTTATAAGAGCTAGTATAAAGAATAAAAAAAGACCGGCTTAGCCGATCTTTTATTTTATTGAACAGAAACTTCTTTAATTTGTCTTACTTGTCCATCAAAATTTTTCTTTCTTTTAGTGGCAAAAGTAACTTTTCCTTCTTTTATAGCGTAAATAGTATCATCCCTTCCTTTTCTAGTATTTTCACCAGGAGTGAATTTGCTGCCTCTTTGTCGAATAATAATGCTGCCAATTTTAGCAACTTGTCCTCCAAAAAGCTTAACGCCAAGATATTTAGGTTGTGAGTCTCTGCCCAGTCGGCTTGTACCTGCGGCTTTTGTTTTTGACATTTTTTCGTTTTGCTGATTAAATAATGTATATCAGCCATTACTAATTAAGTAATTAAAATGTTAGCAAAAATAGGTAAATTTGTCAAAGCTAGCGAGTCAGAAATTGTCCTTAGTATTGCGGTAATTCTTGTTTCTTTACTGTCTTTTTCGTTTGGATATATTATGGCTAAGAATGAGGCTGGACAACAAATAAAGATAATAGAAAGAGATATTAATCCGCAAAAATAAATGAATATTCCTAATCATGTAGCAATTATTCCTGATGGAAACAGGAGATGGGCAAAAAATAGGGGGTTGGCTGCGTTTATTGGTCATCGTAAGGGTGCAGAAAGGTTTGAAGAATTACTTACAAAGGCATTAGAACTAAATATTAAATTTCTTACTTTCTGGGGAGCTTCTTTGGATAATGTAACAAAACGACCAAAGGAAGAAGTGACTTATTTATTTGAGATTTTTGAAGATTATTTTAATAGGCTGGCCGATGAACCAAAAGTTCATGAAGCGGGTGTAAGAATTAGGGTTTTGGGAAAATGGGAAGAACTTTTCCCAGAATCTTTGAAAGATGCAATTCGAAAAGTAATCAAAAAAACAAAAGATTATAGTAATCATGGATTAACTTTTCTTATGGCGTATAATGGAACCGACGAAATGATTGAATGCATGGAAAAGCTAAAAAAGAATGATCAAAAAATAACAGATGAAGCGATAAAAAATAATCTTTGGACTTTTGATTTGCCTGCAGTAGATTTTTTAATTAGGACGGGATGTGAAGGCGATCCACATAGTTCTGCGGGATTTATGATGTGGGATACTGCTTATTCTCAATTATTTTTTTCTGAAAAATATTTTCCTGATTTTGGAGTTGAGAGTTTTGAGAAATCGATGATCGATTTTTCAAAGCGTGAACGAAGGACCGGAAAATAGAATAATGAACCTGCCGAAAGGCAGGTTTTTAATGGGGAAATTTTAATATCTAATTATTTTTTTAATTGCTATACTTTGCAAGTATGAAAGAAGATATTATTCAAAAAATCAGAAATTTTAAATTACGCGGAAGGGGTGGTGGAAACTTTGAAACATGGATTAAGTGGGAGGCAGTTAAGAAATCTTCAGGAGATAAGTATGTAATTTGCAATGGAGCGGAAGGGGAAATTGCTAGCATAAAAGATGGTTACATTTTGGATAATTATCTCCAGGATGTTATAAACGGAATATTGATTGCAATAACTGAAATTAATGCGAAGAAGGCTTATCTTTACCTAAGAAGTGATTATTATTTAAAATATAAGACTGTTTTGCTTTCTTTAATCGGCAATAAACCAATTGTTTTTTTTT
>JALNZJ010000069.1 GCA_023229485.1 bacterium
TTGCAACAAAGAGATATCTTAGAGAGTAATCAATGGCGGATATATCCGCTTTGATGCGGGATCTGCTAATGGTAGGCAAAAGGACTCTGAATCCTTGAATCTTGGTTCGAATCCAAGTCCCGCAACATAAAAACTAAAGCACCCCATAAAGGGGTGCTTTAGTTTTTAGTTCGGGGCTTGAATGAGAAGGCGTAGGCACGACTGGTGCCGAGCCAGGCCTCTAAAAAATTTTAGTAAAAATTTATTTAGAGGCGAATCCAAGTAACATTGGGGTGCTTTAGTTTTTAGTTCGGGGCTTGGATGAGAAGGTGTAGGCACGACTGGTGCCGAGCCAGACCGTAAAAATTTTCCAGCAGAAAAATATTTAGAGCCGAATCCAAGTCCCGCAAGCTTTGGAGTTAAGGCCGAAAAGTATGCAGAATTATCTTTTTGTTATATATTTAATTTAGTCAAAATTAAAAGGTAAGAATAAAAGATTTATAATACAATATGGACGTACGAATTGAGCCATCATGGAAAAAAGCACTTCAGGACGAATTCGAAAAAGAATATTTTAGGAATCTAACAGAATTTGTAAAAGATGAATACAAGGCAGGGACTGTTTATCCGCCACCAAAATTCATTTTTCATGCATTTGAATTATGTCCATTTGATAAAGTTACGGTTGTTATCCTTGGACAGGATCCTTATCATGGCTTGGGGCAAGCACATGGGCTTTGTTTTTCTGTTCCTGAAAATATTACCGTCCCTCCATCACTGCGAAATATTTATTTAGAAATTATAAATGATCTTGGTGGAAAAATCCCTACGCATGGAAATTTAGAGCATTGGGCGGAGCAAGGAGTGTTGCTATTAAATGCAACATTGACGGTGCGAAGTGGACAGGCTGGATCTCACCAGCATAAAGGATGGGAAGAATTTACCAATGCGGTTATTCGTACTATTTCTGAAAAAAAAGAAAATGTCGTTTTTATTCTTTGGGGAAGATATGCAAAGGAAAAAAAAGAGTTGATTGATGAAACTAAGCACTTAATACTTGAAGCAGCACATCCTTCGCCTTTTTCGGCATATGGCGGATTTTTTGGCTGTAAGCATTTTAGTAAAACAAACGACTATCTAAAGGTGTATGGCAAAAAACCAATTTTGTGGCTTGGATAATAAAATAATATTGATAGAATAAAAATGCTTAATTTAAATGAATAAACGCAAGGGATTAAATTCCTTGTTTTTATTTTTTGAGATATAATGAATGTATAATTTTATTTAACTTATGAAAATGAGGTTTCAAAAAAAAGAAACCATTAATAACGGAAAAAAAGTTTTTTATTGGGAGAAAAACCTTTCGCAGAAAAAGGTGATGATTTTTTTACATGGATTTCCGGGAAGTCATGGTGGACTTATGGATATGGCAAATGCTTTTGAGGATTATAGGCTTATAATACCTGATTTGCCAGCTTGCGGAGAATCGGAGCCATTTGACGGGAAGCATAATTTAGAAAATTATTCGAAATGGTTAAATATTTTTTTGGATCAACTAGGTATTAAAAAAGTAATCTTAGTTGGCCATTCTTTTGGCTCAAGAATTGGGCTTTATTTCAGTAGCCACTATCAAGGCAAGGTAGATAAGTTAGTTCTCATAACTCCAGTAGTTAGAGTTGAGGGGATGATTGTGAGACTAGCTGCACTTAATTATAAGAATGCTGAATATTTGCCAAAATCCTTGCAGAAGAAGTGGCTAGCAAATCCTGTTTATCGTACAGCTGGACATATAATTGTTTTTAAAACTTCTAGTCGTAAGAGGAGACAGTATTTGATCGCAAAAGATGTAAAGGAATTTAATCGTCTTGATCCGCGTGCTACTATCGAATTATTTGAAGAGTTTTATGCGTCTGATTTGGTTGAACTTGGGAGTAGGATTAAAGTTGATTCCTTGATTATTGCGGGAGAAAGAGATGAGATTGCTCCATTGAATTCGGTAGAAAAATTGGCTGATCAATTATCTAAAGTGGAAATGGTTGTGATGAAGGGAGAGGGCCATATCGTAGTAGCGGAAAGTCCTTTGTCGACTGCAACTATTATCAAAAAGTGGATTGGGAAATAATTTGACTTCGGATAATATTTCTGATAAATTTAATTTGCGATTATGAAAAATATACAAATCAAAAACATTTATATTTTGTTTTGGGCTCAACGAAGAGTCATTTTTGATTTGTAGGAAATCTATTACTTCTATAAAACAAAGCTGACTCTTGCGAGTCGGCTTTTTAAATTGATATAAATATAAAAATGAAAAAAATAATAATCAAAAAAAATTATAGCTTGTTTATTTTGTTTTGGGCTCAAACATTCGAGTCATTTTTGTTTTGTGGATAATGTAATATTGTCCATAAAACAAAGCTGACTCGAAAGAGTCAGCTTTTTTAGTTCTTTGAAAAGAAGGTGAATAATTTGTGTTATTACATACATGAAAGTAAGGACTTAGCCTCAGCGATTGAGGCAAGGCAAGAAAAACAGGAACAGATTGCAGAAAAGATTGATGAATGGGTTTTTTCAAAATGGGGAATTGCTAATTTTTCACATTTATTTGAAAGCTCATTGAAATTGCCCCAAAGTTATACTTATGGAACTCTTTGTCGGCAAGTAGCAACTGCACGAATAGAAGAAGTAAGTTTTTCTTTAACGTGCAAATCATTAGGATTAAAACCGTTGGATTTAACTTATCATGAAGATGCCTTCAGTACTAATAATGGAGATAAAGTCCATTTAATAAAATTGCCCTTAATTACTGGGCATTCAAAAAATGGCAGTCCCATTGTAAAGTATAAGAAGATCGTTGATTTTCCTCAAGCAGGAATGTTGTTGAATAAAATTTCAATTGATGGAAATGGAACAAATCTTCCTAAGTATCATCGTAATTTAAGAGAAGACACTTTTGGGAATGATATTCCTCTTGAAATTGATATTGGCTCAACTTTTAAAAAATATCTTCGTGATTGCACCAGTCAGCCAGAATATCTTTATGAAGATATTGATGGGATTAGGGTTAAAAAAAATGTTTCTGACGGGTACGAATTATCGCGATCAAATCCTCCTGCGGATTGGTATTATCCTTTGTATCTACTTGGATTTATGACTGGCAAGATGGTTCTGTTTGAAACTTACGAAAACCCAAAGGGCAATGTGTGTGACATAAAGAAGCATTTTTGCTGTGCAATGGATATGATCAAAGAAGAGATTGGATTATATCCTTTGGTGGTAGAAATTCCTCCGTTGCAATTACCTATGATGTATATTAATGAAGCATTAATAGAAAAGGATAATTGGCAAACCGAATTAATTTATCCTTCGATAGGGAAAAACAGCAGAATTATTGAAGTATTTCAAAATTTTGCTGATCAAACAATATCTTTAAGGAAAAACACATAGTGTTTTTCCTTAAAGATTTATTATTTTAAAATGAAAAAATATGGAATTTAGTATGGTAAAATTTATTGAGAAGATTATTGGTTTTGGAGAAAGGCAGGGCGAGATAGAGAAAAAAGTCGCTGATTTTATTATTGAAATTTTGAAGCAAAATGGAATCGAATATTATTTGCATAAGTTTGAAACGGAAATACCCGAGATAAAAAAATCAATTTTAATGGCTGACTCTAAGTTAATTGATTCAAAAGCAACATCGTTTGTTTCGGGAAAAATAGTGGAGAAGGGTAGTCTTGTGAGCTCATTGATCCCATCAAGATTTCTTTTGGATTATCAAAATATAAATTTTAACCCTGCTTGCGATGCTATTTCACAAAGTAATTTTTATTTTTCGCCATCGCTTGCGATAGCAAAAAAAGATTTGGTCAGTATTATGAATGCGGATAATATTTTTGCAGAAGTTTTGGTTGAAAGAAAAAAGCATGAGTCAAAAAATATTTTAGTTGGAAATAATAAAAATCCGTATAATATTATTTTTGCTCATTATGATTCGGTTTCCATTGGAGCAACTGATAATGCTTCGGGAGTGGCAGTTGTAATGAATACTGTCCTTTCTAATAATGAGTTACTTGAAAAAAATTTATTTGTTTTTTCTGGCAACGAAGAACTGTCTTATGATAAGCCAACTTATTGGGGGCATGGTTTTCGTGCTTTTGAAGATAGCTATTTTGAATTATTGAAAAATGCTAGAGGAATATTTGTTATTGATTGTGTTGGAAATGGAAAAACAGTTTTGACAAATAATCTTGATATTGGCCAGCTGGCATTTCCGATAAAGAATAAGACTATCTTAACTGATAAGATATTTATTATGCATTCGGATATAGAGAAGTTATTTAAAGTTTATCACTCTGAGCTGGATGATTTGTCGCAATTGGGCGAAAAAGACTTGGCAGAAGCTTATGATCTGCTTATTGGTGAATTAAAATGATGATTGAATAAGCAAATCGCTGGTTTTTTTGGAAGAAATAAAAGGACTGTTTTAAACGATTATTTTATGATAAAGTATATTAAAAGATAAGAACATATGGAAAACTGTATTTTTTGTAAAATAATATCTGGGGATATCCCTTGTTATAAGGTATTCGAAAATGATAAGATTTTTGCTTTTTTGGATATAAGTCCAATTGCAGAAGGGCACACTTTAATCATTCCCAAAAAACATTTTTCGAATATATTTGAAATAGATAATGATTATTTACAAGAATTAATTTTAGTGGCTAAAGAATTAGCTATAAAGATGAAGCTTAACTTGGGAGCTGCGGGAGTAAATATTTTTCAGTCTAATGGAATAGAAGGCGAACAGACGGTATTCCATTTTCATTTGCATTTGATACCAAGAAAAGATAATGATGGTATTAATTTTTCTGAGGTGTTGGTTAAGAATATAAAAAAACTTGAAAGCGAGAGATTTGAAGAGGTAAAAAATATATTTATAAAGTAACTATATTTAGAAATAATTGGAAAATACGATATAAAACTAGCCTAAAAAAATGACAACGAAAAAGAAAACAATCAAAAAAGAGGTTTCTTCTCAAGGCAAGAAAATATTAAAAAGAAAGAGGTATCAGTGAAGAAGA
>JALNZJ010000070.1 GCA_023229485.1 bacterium
TGGTTCGGGCAATGAAAGTGTTGATTGTGTTTCCGTGGAGGCTACATATACAGTTATTTCTTTTAAAAAGAATGGAACATACACTTCAGTATCGGGAGGAACTGCAACTTATGTTGCGGGTTCGTCTCCTTTTTCTTGGAGTGTTCCAGCGAGTGTTTCAAAAGTTGATTATTTAGTTGTTGGTGGCGGCGGTGGTGGCGGCAAGAATTATGGCGGTGGCGGTGGTGGCGGCGGAGTTGCTTCTGGGGTTGGATTTTCCGTTTCCGGAAATATTTCGGTCTCTATTGGTAATGGCGGACTTGGATCAAACTCACAAGAAAACGGAGGTAGCTCATTATTTTCTACAATAACAGCACTTGGCGGCGGAGGAGGAGGATCACGAAATTCTACTGGTAAAGGTCAGAATGGAGGGTGTGGTGGCGGCGGATACGGAGAATCGACTTATTCTGCAGCAGGGGGAACTGGTAGTCAGGGATATAATGGAGTTGCTGGAGCTATGAATAGTGGCTATCGAGGCGGCGGCGGCGGAGGTGCAGGAGCAACTGCAATTTTAGAAAATGGGGGTAATGGAATTTCTTCATCAATCACGGGAAGTGCTGTTTATTATGGTGGCGGTGGCGGTGGAACAAATAAAACAACCCCTGGTTCGGGTGGATTGGGTGGCGGCGGTGCCGCTTCGGCTGGTACAAGCGTTGGTGTTTCTGGGAGTGATGATTTTGGTGGTGGTGGCGGTGGATCGCTTGCAAATGTAAATGCTGGTAATGGAGGATCTGGTATTGTAATTATAAGATATATAAATAATTACTAATTTAAGATATTTTAGAAAATATGTTTTCTTGAATTTTTAATAGTCGAAAATGCAAAAATTGGAAAGTGATATAATTTAAAAAATGAAATGGTAATCTGGAAGATAAAAAAACAATCTAATGGTACTTGATAATAAATTATTTTATATACTAGTTTTTTTATTAGCGATGAATTTCATCGCTTTTTTGATTATGTTTGTTGATAAATATAAATCTAGCAAACAAGGAAGTGAAAGAATATCCGAGGGGATGTTGTTTTTTATGGCAACGATTTTAGGTGCACTCGGGATTTATATTGGAATGTTTGTTTTTCGACACAAAACTAAAAAGTGGTATTTTTTGATTGGAATACCACTACTGATTATTCAAAATGTGGCATTAATTTATTTGGTTTATTTGTTTTGTGAATTTGGGAGATAATTATTCTGGTTTTGTAAAAACTTATTGATTCGGCGAAAGCCGGTTTTTGTTTTGACATTATTACTAATTGGTGATTATATTAAGCTAGTAATTTAAAATTGAGGTTTAAAAAATGGAGATTGTGATAGCTATTCCAAGGGAAGATCGTAAGTTAGTAGAAATTTTTCTTAGAACGAGTAGAAATGGATTAGCAAAGCTTTTTAGAGGTGGAACATTTTTTGAATTAGCTGAAATTGAGAGTTCTCGCAAACAAATTTTTGATATTCCTAAAATTCTTTTGCCAGAAAAAGAATTGAAACTTTATATCAAATGCTATAATTTGAGATCTGAAAATTATTCCATATTCTCTTTTGGGGTTAATGGGGATAGACTAGCTCCTTTTCATTTGTTTACAGATCCCACTATTGCAGACGCAGTATTTTTTTCGCCAAATGGGAAATATCATATTTCGTTTGCTCGAGATGATACATTCTTGATTTCAAGGTTAACCTTAATGCGAAAAGGGAGGCAACTTTTTTTAAATATCAAAGAAGTTTGGTCTGGGTATCTAAATGAAGCGGTTCCTGAAGATTTGGACATAATAAGGCCAATGATATTATCGGTATTTGCACAACATAAATATAACCTTACGAAAAAAAAGGCATTTATTGAATCTATTCATATTTTTGAAAAAATTGAAAGAAAAGATAAGGATAGAGATAAAATGAGTCCTTAGGCATAAAAATGCCTTTTTATTTTTGTTGATTAAGGCATATTTTTGATAATGGTTATGTGCTAGAATAAAACCAATAATCAAATACAATAATATGAAAAATAAAATAAAAATTTTATCTTTAGCTGCTATTTTGATAATAATAGGATTAATAGTTTTTTCATTTTTGTGGAAAAAAGAAGATACTTACAATAAAAATATTTCTGATCAGGAAAAGTCTTTTAATGAAAGTGGGCGGGCAAAAGCAATAGAAAAAGAAACAGATTTGTGGATGGTCTATGAAGACAAAGACGGAGGTTTTTCTATAAAATACCCAGGCGATGTGGCTTTTGGAGGAAATGATGACACTGTTATAACCTTATCTGTTGAGAGTAGAAAAATAGACACTCTTGCTGATACAATGGGATACAATAAAGAAACTGCTCTAAAAAATATAGAATCTTTGAAGAAAGGTGAATATGGCGAAAACGTTGATTGGCCGTTAGATGAATCTAAAAAAGTAGTAAAGATTGGAGATGTTAACGCTCAGGAATTTGCGGTTCTTTCTAGGTTTGAGGTGTGTAGTGTTGTTTTTGAGAGAAAATTATATTTCTTTAACAATGATCACCAGATAGTGATTACTTTAAAAGGGCCAAAGAATGATATTATAAATAATTCTTCGGACTATTTTAAAATTGATAAAGAAAATTGTGGAACTGAAAAAGTATGGAATTTTGACAAACAGAAAGAATTTTTTAGCAATTTAAAAAATAGTAATGGTTCCGAAGTAGCAGTAAACTGGTTTAAGCTTTTTGACGAAATAAAAGAAACTATTGAGATTGCAAAAAAGCAGTCTAGTCAGCTAAGTTTGCTACTCGGCAGATGGATATCGCTTGATGATGCTAATTCGGAAATAGAATTTAAAGAAGGGAAAAAAATTGATTATTATCAAAAGAAAAAATTATCAGAAGGTACTTTTGTCCAAGAGGGGAAAAGTTTAATTGTAAATGAAGATGGGGATGAATTTAAATATACAATACTTGAATTGTCTGATACTAATTTATCTTTATCCTACTTGGCAAGAGGAAATACGTTAAACTATAAAAGGGTAAGTGGTAATTAGGAATTGTTATTTTTATTAGCTTGTGCTAATTTGTCTGTATAAAAATTAAAAGTGGAAAATGAAAAGTTTGCCGTATAGGGAACAATTAGATAGAGTAAAACGATTGAGAGATGATATTAAGCGGTTTTCAGTTGCTACTGACGATAATTTTGAGGGAGCAATAGATGCTTTTACTTCTTTTTTTATACAGTGTTACCATTTACGAGATTGGTTGATTGATAGCCGTTATGGAAGAATTGATATAGACATTTTTGTTTCTAAAAGTCCAACTCTATCTCTTTGCAGGGATATAGCAAATACACAAAAACATAAAAAAATAGACAAGTATGAGCCTCAAAACCATCTTGTTGAACATAAGTTTTCTGGTATTTCAACTCCAATTACCAAATATTATGATCCCTTTAGAAAAGAAGATAGGTTTGGTATAGATGTTCAAGAGTTTGGAACATTGGTTGATGTTATTGATTTGGCCGAAAATTGTGTCGAAGAATGGGAAAGGTTTTTGTACATATTTTCTATTTAAAAGTATGAGTATGTGATTTATTTGTAAATTAATATAAAAATATGAAAAATTTTGATAAAATAGCCAAAAGGGGAAAAAATAATGGATTAGGGCAGGGAAATTCTCGAAGAAATTTTGAAAATAAATTTGGGGACAAGGAGAGGCCGCAAATGTATGATGCAATATGTAGTGATTGTGGAAAAAAATGCGAAGTTCCTTTTAAACCGTCTAACGATAAATCAGTTTATTGCAGTCGATGTTTTTCAGTTCGTGAAGAATCTGGAAATGATAGATCGAATAGAAAAGTTTACGAGGGAGCAAAGTTTCCAGAAAAAACCATGTTTAATACTATATGTGATAAATGTGGAAAAAGATTTGAAATTTCTTTTAAGCCGACTGGTGATAGGCCCGTTTATTGCAGTGAGTGTTTTGATAAAGGGGGTAGCGTAAGCCGAAATAATGATAAATTGATAAAGGAGCAATTAGAAGTGGTAAATATAAAATTGGATAAAATTTTAAGAATTTTAAGTTCGGCCAATTTGATAACAAATAATGATGTGATTGAAGGGGGAAATGAAGAAAGAGCAGTTGAAAAAAAAGTAAAGATAAGAAAAATTAAAAAAACTATTGATAAAAAATCTATCGGTAAAAAGAAAAAGGCCGTAAAAAAATAAATGACATAATTAATATCTTTCTAAAAGGTATTTTATTAATTTTGAAGATTTATATTATTTTTAACTAAAATATATTTACTAATAATTTTTTAGCTTGTTTTATATGAAACTTAATCAACTGGAAGATTTTCAAGAAAAGATAGAAAATGTAAAATCAGTTTCAATTGGGAAATATCATGATTTAATTTCGAAATTTATTTTTTTCTCTGTTGTCTTTTTTTTCGTTTTAGGGATGATATTTTTAATGGATATCTTTTTTTGTAATCGAGTTGGTATGTTGGCAAAGTCTTATGAGGAAAATTTTTTACTTGGTGACTTTGGCCAATATTTTGTTGATTCTTATATGTTTCTTTTTGATTTATTTTTTTCTCCATTTTGTTTGTACTGGTCAAATTTAATGAAAAATATAGGAAAAGATTTATTTTTAAGAGATCTTAGTTTTGGGGAGAAGCTACTATTAATTACTGATATGCTTTTTATTGTAGTTATTGTTGGTATAATTGTTTTTAGGATTATTTTATTTATGTTGTTTAGTGTGTCTGCATGAAGTAAGAATATTAAAATAAAACTATTATGGTTAAAATGATAAAATATATATTTTTTAGCATTTGTTTGGTTTCTATCTGTATTTTACCGAAAGAGGTTTTTGCTATTACTATTGTCGATGGTTTTTCGAAGCCAGAAGTTTCCGATAATTTTATCGTTGCCATTGATGAAAATGATGAAAAAATTGTTGAAAATCTATACAAGCAAAAGATTATTA
>JALNZJ010000071.1:0-1243 GCA_023229485.1 bacterium
CCGAACCTGCACTGGGTTTACCTGGGTTACAAAGGTCGGTCGTTGGTGCATCGTCCATTGTTTTTCCATTTGACGCTCCGCAAGCTCCATAGTCACATAATCGACTTGTTGGATTAGGATTTTCTGCTATACATCCTGCCGGGGAAGAAGTGCAGGTTCTAGTTTGCGTTCCATTAGTACACTCGCTCCAACTACTGCAGACCCAAGTACATTTTTGAGTGCTACAAGAAACTGTTAATCCTTCCTTACTGCAAGTCCATGTCCATGGACCTGTTCCCGAAACTGTACTAGGTGTACCAGGGTTACAAAGGTCGGTCGTTGGTTCATAATTAATATCCTTGCCGCTTGAAGCCCCACAAGCTGGACGATATCTCACAGCTATGTCTCCGACAACATTACCTCCATATGGTATTACAAAAAACTTTTCTGGCCTAAAGTTTGGGTCAGGATTCATTCCATTAGAATTTACTCTATTACAATCGCTTTCTCCTTCGCCAATCCTAAGTAACTCCCAAACATTACAACTATTATTACTGTCTAAAAAAACTATTACTCCGGACGAGTCAACCTTAAAAGAATACAAGTCTTCAACACTATAGACTCCGCCAATATTTGGACACACTTCTGAAATCTTTTTTGGAAATGCAATTGTGTTTGTTGATTTTAATGTTACTTTGCACAAATACTTATCTTTACTACAAGCAGGACTAGCAATTGCGTCTTCGTCCATATCTATAGTTGGATCTGGGATATCTTCATTGTTTCCGATTAATGTAATTTCGCATTTCTTATTTTGCCTCCATAGGTCGTTTGTTTCTGAAGAGGATCTGTCTGAGCAAGAAGTATTATTATAAAGCGTTAATACTATTTTTGACCCAGCAAGGTATTCTTTGTTTCGGCTAAAAATTTTTAAAGACCCCCCGTTTGCTTTTTTTAAAAATACATCATTTTTAACATCAGGAATATCATGGAAAAAAGTTGCACACTTTGTTTTGTATTCTTTGTCATTAAACATCAATCCGATATAATCTATGTTTGTATTGTAAGGATTTACTATGTCAATAGAATTAATCGTTTTTTTCGTGAGATCATTAAAGCCAATATTCGTTGTTGACAATGGTGTCGTTGTTGCTACATCATAATTTGTCCCATCATAAAAATAAATTTGTGCTGTTTTTGTTACAATTTTAAATGACTTATATTCTTCTCCAGAAATAAAAATATCAGCTGAGATATCGGCATC
>JALNZJ010000071.1:1253-4954 GCA_023229485.1 bacterium
GTCTTTAAAAATCATTGTTGTTTTTCCTGTATAATTTTCTTCTGAAAAACCAATTACATCTTGTAATCCTTTGAATTTTTTAATAGTGATTGTCTGTTTTTTTGTATTTTCTATCGTCACTTCTTCGTTGTTGTTTTTAGTCACCGTCTTCGTGCTTTCATTTATCTTTGGCATGGAATTAAGACTCATTTCTTCTATGTTTTTTTCGTCAATTTGAGTTGATTCTTCGGTCTTTCCGTTTCTAACAATAAATTTTCTTGTTGTCGTGTGGACATACCGATTAATACAAACTCTTGATTCGTTGCAACTTAAAATACTTGCTCCAGGCTCTCGCAATTTAGGATTTATCACTCCTAAAAGAGAATAGGGGACAACTAATACTAAAATACCAATTAGTGAGCCAATAATCCTTGGCTTTGCCTTTGCAATATTATGCGTAATTATAAGATCTATACCGGCTACAATTAAAACTATAACAGCGATAAGCGTTCCAATCGCTACAAAAAGTGCATACGCATAGGCTGTAAAGTCACCAATACTACTACTTCCACTCAATACTGGAGCCCCTGGAATAGTAGGCCAAGATACTTCCAAGGCAAAAACCATTTCGTTGGCTATAAAAAAAGTAAAAATGAAGAGTGCAAATATTAATATTTTTTTTGATAACATATATTTTATTTAGCTGTTTGTTGACGACCAGAAGTACAGTAAAAATCATCCAAATAAGTTGAATACATAGAGTGTACCGAATCTTGAGCCAAAGGATACGTTGGCTTATTTAATGAATCTTGACATCCAGCAAGACGATCTTGATTTCTTGCACATTGCTCTTTTTGCGTTCTTGTTAAATATTCAGAGTTAAGAGGAAAACAATTCATGTCTGTAATATGTACTGGATAGGGGAAGTCGGGAACTATTCTATAAGTACTAGCACTATTTATTGTAACTCCTTCTTGGCACCTGAATAATCTTATTTTAGCAGAATTTTCTTTGTTTGAGGCACTGTATCCAGTTACACATTTTTCCATTTTTGTTCTAGTCGTTGACAACCAATCAAGTAGGGCAAACCTACTTTCATCGTAGCGATCATCTAATTTATTTTTCGGATTTCTTTGTGAGTCATAATAAGGACGAAGATTCTTGCTCTCTTGATATGTTTTTAATCTTTGCCTCCAAAGATCTATTTTTTGGAGAATTCCTGGATTTTCATATGCCATGGTGGAAACACCATAATTATAAACTGTTTTTATAGGATAGAGACCTCTAGCAGCAATAGCATCCAAAGTATAGCCATCTCCACCGATTGTTCTAATTGATATCCAATTTACATGCTCCATTGATCTATACACAGCTGCCTGTTCTGTCAATATTGCCGCATATGAACAAACATTCCAGCTAGCCTGCATTGCTAAATTATAATTGTCCATTTCGGGAGATATAACACATCTGTCAGGACAAATAGGAGAAACTGGATCAGCAAAAACCTCTCCATAGGGAAAGAGGATAATAATAATTAAAATAAATATTAGTTTATTTATTTTTTTTTGCATTTTAATTATCAAATTATTGCTTTTTTACTGCTAACTAACACATTAATCATTTTTATACTTGATATCTTTTACGAATTACTATAAAAAACTAAAAATCCTAAAATAATAATGAAAATTGCTATAAAAATTATAAATATGTTTTTTGAATTCATAATATTTTATGTATCTTTTTACGCAGGAAACTACTTTCCAAAAGAAATTGTGTCTTTATTTACAACTCCTCCGCCCCATTCAACTACTGTAAACCCTTTTCTCTCAAACTTTTCAAATTTCTGAGGAACAACAAATTTAAATTCATCTAAGGGTTGATATGCCATAAATACCCTCAATACTGAGTCTGGTTTTGGCACAATGTTCATTTCAACAGCATCTGTATATTCCTTTCCCGAAAAATGAATAAGATTATATTTATTATCCTTCATTCTTGGTTCCCAATATTCAATAAATTCATCATATTCTATTTTGTTCAGGCCAATTTCTTTTAGTTTTTTTTCTAAAAATTCTTTCGTTTTTTCTCCTTCAATCACAAAACCTTCTGATAAATTGAAATCTATTTTTGTATCTCCCTCCCAATATAAATAGTTATACTCTTTTCCATCATCTTTATTTATAAGCTTTCCAGTGGGGTAGGCGACTACGTCCCAACCTTTATCTTTGTCATATTTGGGAATATTTTCAGTAAATTCTCCATCAAAAACAACTTTCACATTTGCCTCAATCTTCTTTTCCGGATAAAGATATACCACTGGTTTTCCACAATGAATCTCGTTGACTAAAGTCACTACAATATCTCCCTTAAAATCAACACAGGGCCTTTCTTCTTTTAAGTCAGAATCCCATGCATTGCATTCTAGTAATTCAAATCCTTCTGGAACTACGTAAATTTTGCTTTTTGGATTTCCTGAATTAGGCCCCCCGCACATATAGTCATATTGATTACACCAGAATAAATATATTCCTTTCGTCCCAATTTGCAGTTCCCATTCATCTGTTACCCAAAACTCTAAATGATTGTTGCCCGTATTTAAAAGATCTACGATCATTGGATAACCTGTAAATACTCTCGAAGATCCTCCTTGTGATTCTTTACTACCCCATTCTTTTGACTTTCCATTAGTAGTATTTACTATTTTAAGTATGTCATCAACATACACCTCCGTTAATGATGTTGGTGATCCAGAAAGTTGAATTGGCGTAGATCCATCCCATCGAAAATCAATTTCTCCAGCTAGTACTGTTTGGTATCTAGGCTTTGTCTGTTGCATAAATGGCTTAGCCGCTTCTTGGCTGCTATTTTTTTTACATTCCCCAACGCAACTCCTGTTTTTAACAATCATTTTAATAGTACCGCCATATTGTCTTGGTGAATTATCATCAATCACATTTTCTGCCAAAATTTCTTTATTTTCAGGAATAAAATCTCCGCCATCAAAATAGTCATAACGCTCAATCGTATTACAATATGAGTATCCATCCGTTGAATAGCTTGCACAACTAGAGCCGCCTTCCCCAGAACAATGACTACAGTCACATCCTCCCTCTATTCTGTCGTTTGCTAATACATCCAAGGCATTCATAGCTGCATCAACCTGCTCAATTGTGCGATTAAGATTTCTTATCATCTGCTTAGCATAAATTTTGGTATGATAAGAAAGTTGTCCTATCGGAATCAAAGAGGGGAGAATATTACCTCTTTGCTGAATAATCTCTGTGTCTATTGCAGTGTTTTCTGCATATTGGGTAAAGTCTATAAATCCTTTCTGAAAATAATATGGCATTTGATCTCTTCCAGTATAGTAAGGGTCTACCTTTACCTTTGGATCTTCTAAAACATAAAAAGTTAAAGGGTCTCCATTGGTAGCCATTTCTTCTCCCGTGTAATATTCTCGATTGGGATTGCTTATATCACTAGAATTTAAATATGAGATACCTCCTTTGGTGTATAGACTATCATTCCAAGCGACCATTCTTTTTTTATCCATAGTCAAGCTTCTAGCGGTTATTTTGCCAGAACCACCCCCAATGCATTTTTTATCTATATCAAAGAACTTAATATTATCTCCCTGAAGAGTTGCTAAGTCTCCTCTAGAACATAAAGAAGCCTCTCTCTCATCGGCCGTTAAATCGTTATATCCGTTACCTACTATTTTC
>JALNZJ010000072.1 GCA_023229485.1 bacterium
AAGCCGTCGCACTCCGCGTGAGTGCGTGAATTGAAATCAAAATCAACAATGCGAGTTAAACAACTCCACCCGTCGCACTCCGCGTGAGTGCGTGAATTGAAATTAATGTGTTTTTTGCTACTGTAAGAGTGTCATAGGTCGCACTCCGCGTGAGTGCGTGAATTGAAATCTAAGTTTTATTGGTGTGATACCTATATTTATTATTGTCGCACTCCGCGTGAGTGCGTGAATTGAAATTATTTTATAACCGTTGCTTTGCAATTCGTTTTTGGTCGCACTCCGCGTGAGTGCGTGAATTGAAATCTTAATATTGCCCTCTATGCCATTTTCTAATTCTGTCGCACTCCGCGTGAGTGCGTGAATTGAAATCGCAGATAAACCGTGGCTAAATTGATTTATTAAAAGTCGCACTCCGCGTGAGTGCGTGAATTGAAATATAATCGGTTTATAATGTAGTATATCATACAATTGTCGCACTCCGCGTGAGTGCGTGAATTGAAATACCAACAAGTGTTACAATAACTTTTTACAAACCAGGTCGCACTCCGCGTGAGTGCGTGAATTGAAATCCATAAAGCATATATGGTTATATCTTTCCAAACGTCGCACTCCGCGTGAGTGCGTGAATTGAAATTCTACTATCTTTATCTACCCAGTACTCTTTTAGAGTCGCACTCCGCGTGAGTGCGTGAATTGAAATCATTGTAAGATAGTGGGCAAAATTTTGATAAAGCCGTCGCACTCCGCGTGAGTGCGTGAATTGAAATAAACTTATACCGATTATACCCCAAAAGATATAGAGTCGCACTCCGCGTGAGTGCGTGAATTGAAATAACATTTAAGAATATAAAGGGGGCTGTATATAATGTCGCACTCCGCGTGAGTGCGTGAATTGAAATCTGCTTATAAACAGGTTATGGACGAAGATGAGGAGTCGCACTCCGCGTGAGTGCGTGAATTGAAATCACCAAAAATGACATCAAGCAAACTCCAAACTAAGTCGCACTCCGCGTGAGTGCGTGAATTGAAATCATATTAAATCTCCTCTATATTTTTTTCATTTAATGTCGCACTCCGCGTGAGTGCGTGAATTGAAATCACAATTAACCGATGAAAATAAAACTGAGTGTCAGTGTCGCACTCCGCGTGAGTGCGTGAATTGAAATTTGGAGTGTACGAAGGGGTCGCTGCTTACGCTGGTCGCACTCCGCGTGAGTGCGTGAATTGAAATAGTTATTGTTGCATAATTATAAAATGCACTGTCATAGTCGCACTCCGCGTGAGTGCGTGAATTGAAATTACGGTTGGCGACTGGGAAGTACGCTTTATAGATTGTCGCACTCCGCGTGAGTGCGTGAATTGAAATATAAGAAACTACCTGTCGGAATAATTACCGAAACGTCGCACTCCGCGTGAGTGCGTGAATTGAAATTCCTTTAAACCGTATAAATATACAAGTTGTTTAGTGTCGCACTCCGCGTGAGTGCGTGAATTGAAATAAAAAATACAAAGTACTTTACAAACTATCGGCACTGTCGCACTCCGCGTGAGTGCGTGAATTGAAATGCTAATTATATACCATTAGCACAAAAAGGTGTCGCGTCGCACTCCGCGTGAGTGCGTGAATTGAAATTAATAATTTAATTGCAAATCAACAAAGTGGAATTAGTCGCACTCCGCGTGAGTGCGTGAATTGAAATAACAACATTAAATAATGCAAGTAAATCCATAAGAAGTCGCACTCCGCGTGAGTGCGTGAATTGAAATCAAATAAAATTAATAAAAAGCCCACGATTGGTTGTGTCGCACTCCGCGTGAGTGCGTGAATTGAAATAAATAAAATGTAATCGTGTTTCCACTTGTTTCTGGTCGCACTCCGCGTGAGTGCGTGAATTGAAATTACGGTTTTGTCATCTTGCATTGCTTTAATTGTGGTCGCACTCCGCGTGAGTGCGTGAATTGAAATCTACAAAAAAATATAAAAAACAACGCAGGTGAAAGTCGCACTCCGCGTGAGTGCGTGAATTGAAATTGTATGAAACTTGCAGCGGGCTATGACAAAGCAAGTCGCACTCCGCGTGAGTGCGTGAATTGAAATTATAAGAATTAGAAAAGACAAACGCTATGAAATTGTCGCACTCCGCGTGAGTGCGTGAATTGAAATGCCGATAGCAGCACAACGCAGGTCATAATCGTTGAGTCGCACTCCGCGTGAGTGCGTGAATTGAAATGTTAAAAAATTAATGATAATAGGTACATCCAAAACCGTCGCACTCCGCGTGAGTGCGTGAATTGAAATGTCCCAATGTATTATTTAAATGTATATAATAGTTATTAAGCAGGTTAAGTACGAATTAAGTTTCGAGTCGCCTACTTTTTAATGCTTAAATTTGCACATTCTGTGAGCGTTGATTTAATAAAATATTTGATATTTTTTTAATTAAATATATATATTAATAACGGATGAGGAGTATTAAATTGGAAGAAGCACAATATATAACATGTAATACATACCGCAATGTGCTGATAGGCACTTATCATATTTCAGAGCAAATATATCATGCACGAAGTGCTTATCATGTACCTCTTGCGGTATATATCATTCGGCACCAAACAAAAAAACGCCACAAAAAAATAATTTATATATATTAAAAAGACAGTTTGATATCAAGTTAAGTAAAATAGGGAACGCAAGGTAGCATAAACGCTAAGATTTTTAAATGATTTATGACAAAACAAGTTCCCGCCGCGTATTTATACGCTAGTGGTTTTGTTTTGTCATAAAGGGTTAAAAAGATCGAATTTATGCGGTAACAAAATACGCCTACCCGTTAGGTAGGCGTAATATAATGGTGCCGATGACTGTTAGAGCGTAAAAAAACAGTTTGGTAAACTGTTTTTAGCGAATAACTGGCTTTGCAGGCAAAGCCACGGTGAATAAAATTCTAGTATTTTGATTGATATAATAGTTAATTTAAGTGAATTTTATGAACGCTGAATCTTGGTTCGAGCCTAGTAGGTATCAAACAAAAAAACGCGAAAGCGTTTTTTTGTTTGGTGCCGATGACTGGGCTCGAACCAGCATGGGGTTGCCCCCAACGGATTTTGAGTTGTTTTGTCTGCGTGATTGCTTGTGTTATATGCGTTGTTTTAAGTCCACCTAAAACTGCCTAAACTGCAATTAAATAAGGGTCTTTTGCAAGTTTTATATTTAAAATCCTTAAAATGCCTTATATTACCAACTTTTTAAATTCGAGAAAATTTTTGAATTTTTCGTTAGAAAAACATAATTGTTTACTAAAAATATTGTTATCATTATACTGAATTTAAGTTGTTTTTAAGGTTTGACTATATCTTGGTAAGATTGTATATTCTACAATTAAAATCATGCCGAATACTTTATTTTTTGCAGTAAATGTACTATAATAGATTATTAAAATTAGGCATTATAGTGTAAAATTATTTAGTAGATGTGATTAATAAATCAAATTAAGGAGTTTAAAATGAACTATTTTATAATTATATCAATAGTTGTGTTAATAATTTCTTGTGTTTGTTTATTAATACAAAGAAGAAGGGATAAAGATAGTTTTGAAAAAAAATTAGATGATATACATAAGGAACAAGAAAAAGACTACGAACTTTTTATAGCAAGAATAAATAAACTCAATGCTGATTTATTTACTGAAATATCAAATCAAGAAATCAAGGCAGAAAATAAATTACATACTATAAAGAGTTGTATTTCAGAGGAAGTAAATCAAATACATTTCAAAAATATAAGCAGTATTGATAAAATTAATCAATCATTGGACACCTTAATTAAAATGTCATCGCAAGCCATAGAAGACAATATAAAGTTTAAGAAGATAATAGAAAATTTTACTGAAATCGGCAACGATTCTAAAAATTTAAATATTATAGATGATTTAAAAGAACAAGAAAGCATCATAAATAAAGCATTAAATAACGTTGAAGAAAGTAAGAATACTAACAAAGATAATTACATAGATGCAATTAACATTCAAGAAACAGATAATCAAATATTGGATGTAGACCAACAAAAAGCACTTAATACAATGGAAACAACCAATTCAAATTGTTTTATTACTGGAAGAGCTGGGACTGGTAAAAGTTTTCTGATAAAAATATTTGAAAAGAGTACTAAAAAAAGAATCTTAAAAACAGCCCCTACTGGCATAGCAGCTTTAAATATTTCAGGAGCAACATTGCACTCAGTATTTGGATTTAATAATATTTCTAACTTACCTCTTGAAGATATCAATAAAGAAAGTTTAAAGTTAAAAAGCGAAAAAAAACTATTATTGCAAAACTTTGATACATTAATAATAGATGAAATATCAATGGTTAGGGTTGATATCCTTGAAAAAATAAACAAAGTTTTACAAGTAGTTAATAACTCTAATTTGCCTTTTGGAGGAAAACAAGTTATTTTATTTGGTGACTTATTTCAATTGCCCCCCATCACAAACAAAACTGAAGAGACTTATCTTAAAAACAAATATGGAGGAATATATTTCTTCTTCTCAACTATATACAAAAATTCTAAATTTATATTTATTGAATTGACAAAGAATCATAGACAAAAACAGGACACTTCGTATTTTAATATTCTAAACAATATCAGAGAAGGCATTATTTTAGACGAAGATCTAACAATAATTAACAACAGAACAAATTTTGATAAAAACGAATTACGCAGGGTTGTTAAAATTTTACCTAAAAAAGAAGAGGCTGAAAAAGTTAATAAAGATGAACTAAGTAAAATAATAGCAAAAGAATATACATTCAACACGGTAGTTGTTGATAGTAAGTCAAAAGACCAAAACGTTGTAATTGAGAAAACATTTCC
>JALNZJ010000073.1 GCA_023229485.1 bacterium
TGTAGGAGAATATGTATCCTCCAAGGCTGGCCGGAATAAAGAAAACATTGTGAGTCTTATCCAGTAAGAATGCATGATGATTTGATTCTACTTCTGTCCAGTAATCACCAAGATTATATTTATTTATCTCGGTTGGATTTTCTGGAGAAGTAACATCAAAAAGAGATAATTTGACTTGGTTGTTTTCTTTTCCAACTCCTAAGATTATATTGTCAGAAATCGGATGTAAGTAGGCTGAATATCCTGGAATTTTTAATTCACCCTTTACTGCTGGTGCAGTTGGATTTGAAAGATCAAGAACATAGAATGGGTCAATTTGTTTGAAAGTGACTAAGTATCCTCGGTTACCAATAAATCTTGCGGAATAAATTTTTTCGGTAATTCCTAATCCTTTTATGCTTCCAATAGTATTTAATGATCCATCTAAAACATAGATGTCATTTACCGATTCGCTCCTAACTCCAAAAATATTCCAAATCCCTCCAACTGTTACAGCGACTCTTAAGTTGCCACCGTATTCATCAAGTGAAAACTGATTAAGGATAGACCCAGGAACAACTCCCGTGCTGGCAATTTTTAAATCATTAAGACCAATTTTTACAATAGCTGTTTTTTCTAGTTCTCGGATGTGGAGCTTTGAATAGTCTGTTAATCGATTATTAAATTCATTTTCAAATCTCATGACTTCATCCGAGCTTAGACTGTCGTAAAATTTATTTATTTCAGTTTGGAGTTCGGCTATCTTTGATGAATTGCTAATGTCGTAATTAGAAACAGTTTCCATTTTGCTAATTAAAGTTGCTGGAAATAAGTCAGTTGCTTTTTCTTTTAGAAAGTTCAAATAATAAGTTAATTGATTTTCTGAGTATGCATAAGCGACGTATAGGTTATTTTCCGATACATATATTTCTGAGGAGCTTGATCCTAAAAATGAAATACTGTTTGAGATGTTTCCATTATTTGGGTCAATCGCCATTGCGGTAAAGTTGGAATCTATCGCCATTGCTGATGTTGGATGATATATGTTGTTGCAAGGGATTGTAAGGTTGTTGGTTCCGTTTTTTAAGATTGTGACTGGACAAGTCTTGTAATTATTTGTATATGACTGTGTTATTAAATATATTTTTCCATCTTTTAATCGAGAGCTTACAATTTTTGTGTTTTCATCTAAATCAATCGCCCATTTTTCTTTGGGATTTTTTGTGTCTGAAACGTCATATCCTTTGATTTTTTTGTTTTCGAAAGCGATAAGAATGTTACTGCTTAATAACAAGTCTCCTACGTTGTAGTAATTATTTTCAATATCAATCTTGCTATCGATTGAGAGATTGGTTGCGGGTAAAGCATTGATCAGAGAAATTTTAGCATTAGCTGAAGGTTCAATTAATCTGTTAACGCACATAGCTCCTGCTGGACAAGGATTGCCTTGATACGAGTAGCTTTTGTAGAATATTGTTTGGCCATTTGTTTTAACTATATCCGGTTCGTCAATATTTAGAACTTGATTATTAGTACTAGAGTACCTATCAATACTTACAGCTTCTGATGTGGCTGTTGAGTCTTTTTCTGCTCCATTAGCAGTTGTTGGTACTGCAGGGGCTAATGTGCCCGATCTTACGATTCCGGTGCCATAGTTCTGGTTGTTACTAGAATTTTCTTTAAGGTATTCTTTGTATTCATCACTAGAAGAAAATTTTGTCATAGCAAAAACATTAGAGCTATTTGATATGGTTACTTTCTTAAGATTTTTAATACCAAGAGCACCTAGCCTGAGCCCATTCCAACTTCCATACCATGAGGTATAAAAAGATTTAACAGCACTCATTGTTTCTTTTCCATAATAACCAGTCGCTTCGCTGATTTTGAATCCTAATTTTTGGAGACAGAGTTGGGCATTTTTTACAGCTTCGCTTTTTTCTCTATATTGAATAGGAGAAAGAATATTAAAATTACACTCTGCTGCAAGTGATACTTGAGGGATGATTATCAACCCAAAAAATATCATATATAAAAATTTAAGTATTTTTTTCATATATTTTTTTATTTATATTTATGTTTTTATTATATCATATCTGAATAAAAAAAAGGAACAATAAGTTCCATAGTTTTTAACTTTCTCTTTTTCCGTGCATTAGCATATCAACAGCTTGTTCCATAGATCCAGCAAGAGTAATGTTGCCTGTATTCACAAAAAATATTTGGTCAGCATTTTCGATTGTGTTCAAGCGATGGGCAATTATTATTTTGGTTGTTTCTGGTGGTAGTTTTTCTAATATTTTTTCAAGAAGTTGTTCTGTGACGGTGTCAACATTTGCAGTTGCTTCATCTAAGATTAATATTTCTGGTTCTCTTAGAATTGCTCTAATAAAGGCAATTAATTGTTTTTGTCCCAGACTCATGGCACTTCCATTTGAAAGTATTTCTGTATCAATTCCTTTTTCAAAATTGTTTAGAAGGTCAAAAAGGTTAAGATTTTTTAAAACCTTAACTAATTCTTCTTTTGAATATTTAAGATATTTTTTATTACCAAAAATAATGTTATCCATTATGGTTCCAGAAAAAAGAAATGATTCTTGGAGAATAAATCCTATTTTTTGAGTTCTTTCATTGGACTCATAGGAACGAATATCGGTTCCATTGAGTAAAACGATTCCTTCGGTTGGATCATATAGTCTGGCCATAAGGGAAGCAGTGGTTGTTTTCCCTCCGCCAGTTGGTCCAACAAGTGCATAGGTCTTCCCTCTTTCAAGGCTAAAATTAATATCGTGTAATACTTCGGTATTGTCTGGGTAAGAAAAATATACGTTTCTAAATTCTAAAATTGATTTTCCATCAAGATTTTCTGCTGGTATTATCGGCATATTTGTTTCCAAATCAAGGATTTCTGAAATTCGGTCAAGTCCGGCTAAGGCTAACTGAAGAGATGTCCAAATTGAGGCTATCTCTCGCAACGGATTATAAAAATTATTTACATAAATTAAAAAAGCTACAAGCAATCCAGCAGTTACTTCGCCAGTAGAGATGAGATATATCCCAAGAGCCAAGACAATAAGCTGAGCAATATTTTCAGCTAAAGTGTAAATAGGTAAAAAAATATTATTAGCAATTCCTGCTTTTATGTATGATTTGTAGTTATTTTCATTAACCTCTTTGAACTTTTTGCGGAAGTAATCAAGACGATTAAAGGAAACAATTACTTTAAAGTTATTAAAGCTTTCTTGTAGTTCGGCACTCATTGTTCCTGAGGATTGCAAGCTTTTTAAATTAGCTTTACGTACCCAACCAGAGAGAATTTGCGTAATGATTAATACTCCCAATGCTGGAATAAGTGCGTTAAGTCCTAGTCGTGGATTTAATACAATAATAAATATGCCAGTACCAATAATTAATATTATACTGCTTATGAAGTGCGTTAAGGCTTGTGAAAAGAACTGATTTAATTTTTCAGTATCATTATTGATACGAGAAATTAAATCACCTGTTTTGTTTTGATCAAAAAATGCTACGGGTAATTTTTGGAGCTTATCAAATAAAATATTTCGTAAATTAAAGACTATTCTTCTCCCTACCCCTCCCATCACCCGTATTTGAATGTATTGTGAAAAAAAATGAGCAATATATACTAAAAGAAGAATGGCTGAAAAAATAATTAATCCATTGATATCCTTACCTTGAATAAACCTATCAATAATATTACTGATAATAATAGGAGCGTAAAGAGTTGCTCCAGAGCTGACTAAAACAGCCATAAGTGCAATGGCTAGAGTTTTCTTTTCGTTTGCAAGCAATGGCACTAATCTATTAAATGCGGCACGAAAAACTCCTTTTTGCTCGTTATTATCTGGTTTAAGTTTGTAGTTCATATGCATTTATACTACGTTGTGATTTATATATTTGTACATATTCAGGAGATGTTTCCATCAGCTCCTTATGTGTTCCTATCGCTAGCAATTCCCCTTCCATTAGAAGAATAATTTTATCGTAATCGTCAATGGAAGAAATTTTTTGCGAAATTGAAATTAAAGTAATTTCTGGATAATTTTTGGCGATATTTTTAATTATTTTTTGTTCGGTTATTGTATCTACTCTAGCGGTAAAATCATCAAGGAAAAGAACTTTTGGATTTATAGCAAGTGCTCGGGCAAGCATAATACGCTGTTTTTGCCCTCCCGAAAGACTCGTTCCTCTCTCAGATGCTAATGTATCTAGCTTGTTTGGAAGCGATTCGATGAATTCATCCAATTCGGCCGTGTCAATTGCTTTTTTAAGCGATTTGTCGTCTACGTTATTGTTGAAAGCAATATTTTCTCTAATGGTTAAGTTGAAAATAATACTGTCCTGAAAAACAAAACTAACCTGATCGTGAAATGATGATTTTTTGTAAGTGTCAATGTTTTTGTTGTCGTAAGTTATGCTTCCTGTTGTTGGTTTTAATAACCCAGTTAAAATATATAGTAGTTGTGTTTTTCCAGCGGCAGTTGGCCCTATGATAGCTGTTTTTGTTCCCGCTTTAATAGAAAAAGAAACGTCTTTGATTATTTCTTTTTCGTCAAATTTAACAGAAATGTTGTCAACTTTTATATTTCCTTTTATGTCTTCCACTAAGGTTCCACCTTCTTTTACTTTTGGGGCATTTAAAACTTCCAGAATACGTTTGTAAGATGTGTCTGCTTGAGCAACAAAGCTACTCATAATTCCAAGTAAGATTATTGGGAATATAAGAATAGAAATATAGCTATTAAAGGCAGTAAAATTTCCAAGAGTCATTGTGCCATTAATAACAAAATATCCTCCAAGAGAAACAACTATTAAAACTGCGATATTGGCAAGAAAATTAATAATTGGAATTAGCCC
>JALNZJ010000074.1 GCA_023229485.1 bacterium
GGTGCCTAGTTCCGCTTGACCGTTAGGCAAGCGGAATACTTATCATTTGCGTGTCCGCTACTTATCGGCTCGTGGTGTCCCTTTTAATTAAATTTTTATAAATATAAATATTTCGGCATTTGTTTGACCTAATAATTTTGATGATGAGTTATATGCTTGGAATTCAGCAACAACAGCATAAATATCATAGCCTGATGGAATGGAACCATACTTGGTTAAATATCTTTGTTCGCCATATGTTCGTGCTTCCTCATAAGCAGTATTACCCCCCATACTTCTGCCAAGTGCATTCATACGATCACTAGTGATGCTCTGATCAGGTTTTAATAGTATTGGTGTACCAAATATGTTAGTAGGATTTGTATATATTATTGGTCCAACGCCTTCGGCATCTGCACCAAATCTTACGCGAAGATTAATTTTTTGATACACTACATTAGTTCTATGATTATAAATACGAATATTTCCGTTTCCTGTGTAACTAGAAAATGTAATTAGCGCATTAATTGTAATACGCTGTTCATCAGCATCTAGTTGTGTATAATCATCATCATCACCACCTTCTGGTGGACCTTGTTCAATGACCCCGGAAGGATTAAAAATCCACGACCAAATAGATCGTTCTTCAACTTGTATTACCGACATAATTGTGCTTAAAAAGAAAAGTATTGCAAGTAATAAGAATGCCACTCTTTTTAGTCTTTCTTTTTTACGTTGTTTTTCTTTTAATATTTCTAAGTCAGTTTTATTTGTAATGGGTGTTTTTCCTCTTTTTCGTGGTAAAATTATTATAGGTACAAGTTTATCATCATCATCATCGTCTTCATCTTTTTTTAATTTTTTTAGTTTTTTTATTTCTTATTTTCTTCGCCTTTATTTTCCACAGATTTTTTCCCTTTTTCTTCTTCTTTTGTAGTTACACTTTCAAGTTCGCTAGCAATTAAATTTTCGGTTTTTGAAGAATCATCTGCTTTTACTGGTTCTTTATCTACAATTGGTTTTGTTTCCTCCGGCTTAACTTCTGCCTCTTTTATTGGTTGAATATCATTTTTAATTGGCTCTTCTACCTTAGACTCTTCGGTTTTAACTGGCTCTACCAAACTGCTTGCACTTGCTACCATTTCTGTTTTGCTGGTTTCTTTAACTTTTTTACCGTCATCTATTTTTTCAACTAATCTTTCAGTTTTTACTTTTTCTATCTTCGGCTCTTTTTCTTTAACTTTGGTTTCAGTCTTTGGCTCTTTTATTTTTGCCTTTTCAGCCTTTGGTTCACTGGGTTTAGTTACAACTTCTGCCTTGGGCTCTTCTGCTTTAATTACAGTTTCTACTTTTGCTTTTTTTACTTTTAACTCGGATTTTACAGGGGCTTCTTTTGGCTCGCTTACACTAACACTAGGCTTATTCTGCCCTCCAAAATTTTTTATATCATATTCTGATTTTGATTTTGGGTCAGAAAGCACTTTATATGCCTTTTCAATAGCCATATATTTTATAAGTGCAGAAGGTGCTTTATTGACCTGCGGGTGATACATTTTTAGTAGGCTATTATGTGCCTTTTGTATCTCTTTAACTGTGGCATTTGGCTCTAAACCTAGTGTCTGATATAAATTCTTTTTTGGTGCTTTGGTGTTTTGTTTGTCCATTGATTTGTCTCCTTTAAAAAATCGTATTTTATTAACTAGTTATTCATCATCAGTTGAAGGTTCTATTGTAAATGTATATGTATAAGTGTATTCAGTGCTTACCGGCCACGCTAGTCCATGTCTTACAACAAGCCAAATACCTATCTTAGATAAACCGCTATTGTATAGAGATGACACTAAGTGGTCTGTTATTAATACATCAGTATTTATGGTGTTAAACCAAGTTTCATCGTTAGTTTGCGCTCCTACTTTAATACCTATTAACAAGCCAGCAGATGTGCCCAATGTGCCTAATGAATACCAGTAAGAACTTAAATCGTAGTTATGGTCAGTATCCTTAGTTGTATAGTCAATAAGTGCGGGCGCACCAGTATCAGGAGCAATACCCATTGAAATAATTATTGGGAAAGGCGAATTGTTTTGTAATTCGGATTCATCTTCTTCTTCAAACGATTCTTCATTTGAATCTATTGTAATTGTCATACTAAGCGGTGCTACTACACTAAAATCGTATTGCGTATATTCATCAACTATGACATTAAGAACCATTGTACCTAATTGTGTAAGTCCATCAGCACTCGTAACTATCATTTGTAATTGATAGTATCTTGCCACAAAACTTAAATATGCACCCGCATGATGTAATATCAAGTCAAAAGATGTTGTGGGTGTTGTTATTGTCCCAACAGATACTGCATTTAAAGGATCAACATAAAGTACAGCATTACCAAGTTTTAACCCAATTTGAGAATTTGCAGTGAGCGTGCCATATTTATATTTGTTAGTGATGAGCGTTGATAACGCTGAATCATTTGCAAGTGCAATTGAAGGCGTTTGTGGTGCAGAATCAAATTCGGAATCCACTTGTTCAGTAATGTCTGTATATTTTAATAATTTACCATTTTGTGCCGTACTTGTCAAACTAAATGCAATTGTTCCAGTGCCTGCGTTAGTGGATTTTGGTACTACTGTAATCATATTAGTAGCAGTTGCCATTACCCCACCACTTGTATGTTCGCTATCTGTTGTTACACTTGCGGTAACATTAAATATGCCTTGTGCTGATGGAGTGTAATAGAATGACTTACTTGTTCCGCTTTGTGATTGTGTACCGTTTACATACCACTTAATAGTGCTTGCAGGGTCATTATAACTTTCGTTTGTCCAACTAAGCGAATATGCAATTTGTGTAAATGCAGTTACTACACTTGTTTTTGATTGGGTTAAATTTCCGGTAGGCGTTATTGTTAAACCGGCTATTACTGTTGAATACGTTATAACAATTGATGTTGTACCCGCACCACCATCACCGGCGGTTACAGTTACAGTATGCGTCCCGCGCGTGGTGTTAGAAGGAGTAGGCACCCATTCATTAAATATCACGCTAGCCGAAATTGTTTCCGATGATGGCATACCTGTGCTATCTGCAATCGTCAGTGTTAGACTTTGCGCTGGATCTACATATGCGTAATTGCTTACTGTTGCTGTATATACAACGCTTGCTCCATATCCATAACTTTGGGAAGCAGGGGTTACAGCAATTAAGGCTATTTGATATCCAGTAGTAAGGCTACCACTGTATCTTAATACTCCATCTGCCGAACCTGTTCCGCCTACATAAACTTCTATTGTATATGTTACTTTTTGAGTAGGTGTCCACGATGAGTAAACCGTATCTGTACCACTAGAATTTATTGTTTTGCGTTCATTTAACATTGATACAGGTCCACTTCTATAAATTGATATTCTTATACTCTTATCGGAAGTTTCTAATGCACTATAATTTGCTATTGTTAATGTGGGCGTGCTTGAAGTGTTCCATATTACCGAAGTGGGTGTTACCGAAATTGCAGTCCATTGTGCATAAACTGTCAAGTTACCGCTTGCATAAGTAAATATTGTTGCCGAATTATACGCTATACCACTACCGTTTGAAGCGGTATTCCAACCTATAAATATGTAACCCATTCTTGACATATTTGCTGATAAGGGTAGCGTGCCAACAGAAGCATCATATGTAACTGTCTTAGTCGCACTACTTCCACTTCCTGTCCATTCGCCACTAGGTGCAGTGGCAATTACACCACTGTTACTATTTAATGTAAGTGTTGCTGTCCAGCATGCGTATAATGTAGTGTTATTTGCAATATTCCAAGTTCTCGCACTATCCATTGCTGATGTATAATACTGTGTTCCCACTCCGCACACAGATGTATAATATCCGCTAAATGTATAACCTGTTAGAGTAGGTGCGGTTGCTGTTGGCATATTGTCATTAAATGTTGCAAGTACACTATTACTACCACCTGTTCCAGTTTGTTTATCAAATGTTACGGTGTATTGATTTGCTGTCCATTGTGCATACCAAGTTTCTTCACTGCTTGTTTTTGTTGAAGATGCACTTTTAGTAGTTCCACTGCCATTTGCCAATGTGTTCCAACTAGCAAGTGTATAACCTGTTCTTGTTAATACCGGAATAAATTTTTCCATTACGGTGTCAGTAGGTACATAAACAGATGCAAAATTGAAAGCAGTAGCAGTGCTACCAACTTCCATTTGAGGCGCACAAAGCCATGTTCTTTGAGTTTCACCTTGTGCATTTCCAAATGTGTAATGAAAACTTAAAGAATCAGAAGTTGTATCCGATGGTGTGGTAATTGTCCAAGATATTCTGTGCCATGCACTATCGTTTGGTACCAATGTGTAATCCGTATATTGTCTTCCGGTTTCACTGTTGTCTGCGGTATATGCCCGAATATAAAAGTTGGAGTCATTAGTTTTCACATATACACTAATGGTATAGGTAGTACTTACATCTTGGGGTGCGTAATCGCCAAATGAATACCAAATTCCGGCTTGGCTCGTATCTGCATCGTAGAAACTTACTACTGGCGCTGTTACCCCTGTGGGACCCGCTATATCATTCCATAAAATTCCTGTATTATAGTCTTTTGTCCAGCCATAGTCTAAATCAACATTCAAAAGTATATTTGTTGGTGTTATCCCGCCATTTACATTATAATTTACTCTGCTATAATTTGCTGTCCACTGTGCATAATATGTTGTATCTGTTGTTACTGATACGGTAGAAGAAATTGTTATTTGTGTTCCACCACTTGTAGCGGTAAACCAACCTGTAAATGTATATCCTGTCCTTACAGGTACTGGTAATGCTATACTTGAACTGTATGTTCCACCACTAGTTTTA
>JALNZJ010000075.1 GCA_023229485.1 bacterium
AATTGACAGAGGAAATGTTTGAATATATTTTGACAAAAGTAATGGGAAGTTTAGAAATAGAATACGGTGAACACAAACTGAATTTTGGAGGCACATGGGAAAGGATAGAGTTCTTTGCCTTACTTGAAAGAGATACAGGAATTAAGTATGAAGAAATAAACGAAGAAGCCCTTAGAAAAAAAGCAATCGAATTAAAGATTGATGTTCCATCTGGAGCAGATAAGGCCAATATAGCAGACGAAATTTACAAAAAATATTGTCGACCAAAGATTATCCAACCAACATTTGTTATTCATCATCCGTATGGATTTCAGCCATTAGCCAAATCTCTTGGTGGGGAAAAACTTGCCAGCTTTGCATTGGTTATTTCGTGGGCAGAGATTGTCAATGCTTTTTCAGAATTAAATGATCCTCAAGAGCAGGAGAAAAGGTTAAAAGAACAGGAAAAATTATTTAGTGGTGGCTTTGAAGAAGCTCAAAGATCAGACGAAGAATTTGTTGAGGCACTTGAACATGGAATGCCACCAGCTGCAGGATTTGGAATGGGAATCGATAGAATAGTTTCTATGATTACCAATTCTAGCTCTCTTAGGGACGCAATTTTGTTCCCAATAATGAAACCAAAAGACTAATTTACATTGTCATTGCGATCCGCAAACTGGCGGGCGAAAGCTGGAATCTAATAAGATGTTCCCATTCCTGATTATTAGACACCTTAGTTTTGATATTTTGAACTCTAATAGATATAATCTATTTGCCATAATGAAAAACAAACGGGATTAATTTCCCGTTTTTTTATCTGAAATAACTTGGCATTAAGAGGCATGATAACCTCAATTATAAACCAAACCGTCTTTTCATTAAAATCAAGATTGACATTAAGATAATACAATCTATGTATTAATCTATCTCGATCTTCAAATAGATCATCAATCCTTCTTTTAATCATTCGAAGACGTCTGGTTTGGAATTCTGGATTCAATCCATTTTGATAAACTACGTCCCAAGCTTTTTCTTCATAGATCTTAAGTTGATGGATAGTGTACGCAAGACTATCTTCAGCAACCATCCTTTCTCTCATCATTATTTCGGTTTCCTTTAAGATTCTATAAATTTTTCCATTTATTTCACCTTCGTGTCAATGAACATTTTGGGCTTATTTTGCCCGAGAGATATTTATAGTTTAATCAATACCTTTCGCACACAATAAGAAGATTTGAGGGTGGGGCAATTAAAAACCCCTCGGAATTGAGGGGTTTTGCTATGCTTTAATTCAAGTTTTTCAAAAAATAAACAAAATCCCTCAATTCAATTTAGGGGTAGTAATAAACAACCAAGATTTCATAATATTTAATTGTCGTACTTTTATATCATTCATGTATCTTATTTACTTAGAGTATAAAATTATCAAATGAGGATGTCAAGCAAAAATACACCGATAACGCAAAAATAATTTGGATAATTAATTTATTGTGTTATAATACTTAAAAGCGATTTAAATATTTTGGGTTTATTATTTTATCTTGCATCGTTTCGCAATTACTTTTATATTAAATTATTTTTTCAATTAAAATTTAATAATGAATATCAGAGTAGTTTTCAAAAGACTACATAAATAAAAAAATAAACAAAAACATGGAAAACAATAAAATTTTCTCATTTTATTTTATTCTCTATATTATCCTTGCAGTACTTTTAATCACCATTCCTTTTTTAGTTTTCTTAATAGCAATTCTTGGAAAAATAGGAATGACGGCGATTATCAGTTTTTTTGTTGTTGTTTCTGTTGGAACATTCTTTTTAGTTGTTTGGATGTTCGTTTTTCATTTAATAAATTTTATTTTATATATTAAAAAGGGCTATCCGCACAAGACTGATAATTTATTTATAAATACATTTTCTAATCTTATTATATTAATAGTATTATTAAACGTTAATGAATACTTATTGTTACTTGCCATTTTCCCAGTTATAAATATGCTACTAAATTTTAATTGTTTTTTGCGATGGGCAACAGTCAAGGCTAATCTTGTTATATGATTTCTAATTTAGTCTTTAGAAGGAGATATTTTTAAAAAATAAAAAGCAATCAAAAAATGATAAACTAAAACAAGCATATGGCAAAAATATTTAAAATAATTTGGTTTGGATTTTTAACTTGGCTAATACCTTTTATTGTTTCTTTTTTCTTTGTAGACAACACAGGCAATTATCTTATCCCCGAAACATTTTTTAAAACAATAATGATTGTAACAGGCGGACTTGTCGGCACTTTTTTAATGGCTAAGTATTTTATTAAAATTAAGGGAGACTACTTAAAAGAAGGTGTTATAATCGGATTATCATGGCTAGCTATTAATCTTTGTATCGATTTAATCTTTGTTGGTAGTGGATTTTTTAAGATGTCATTTTTGAACTATCTCACCGATATCGGCCTAAGGTATCTAATAATTCCGATTTATAGTATTGGAATTGGATATGTTCTAGAAAAAAAGAAATAACCCTTTTGAGCAACGAAAAAGAACGAGGTCCGACCTTTTTGAACGAAGAAAATAGCATTGCATTTTTTCTTTCTTTGTAGTATTTTTAGCATAGCAATTGGAGGAATTATGATTGAAAAAATTGAAATTATTGAAGGTGGGACGTTAATAATAATTTTCGCGGTTATTTATTATCTTTTTTAACTATCACACTTTTTTCGCATAAAAACCTTTTTAAGGTTTTTAATTTTTTAAAAGGGTTAGGTTTGATTTTTTCCCTTTTAATGATAATATGTAATAGAATTATGAAATGGCTTAATCATTACAATAATCTTTCGAAAATAAGCTTTCAAGAGTCCTATTGATTGAGAATATTTTGATTAATTCTTAAAAAAAATTATAAACCATGGAAATATGATTGATATTAAATTTATAAGAGAAAATCCTGACAAGATTAGAGAAGCTTGCCAGAAAAAACATATTAATTTTGATTTAGACCTTTTATTAAAATTAGATATCCGAAGGCGAGAACTATTGCAATCAATTGAAGAATTGAATGCTCTTAAGAATCAAGCAAATAAGAGAATTCAAGAAGCAAAAGATCCAGATGAAAGAGCAACTATTATTGCTCAGATGAAGGAAGCAGATATCAATAATGATAATGACAATGAGGAATTTAAAAAAGTTAATGAAAATTATAATTCTTTAATGCTTTTGGTTCCGAATATTCCAGACGAAACCGTTCCAGTGGGAGATTCTGACGCCGATAATGTTGAGGTAAGAAAATGGGGCGAGATCAGAAAATTTGATTTTCCAATTAAAGATCACGTACAAATTGCAAAAGATTTAGATTTAGTTGACTTTGATAGAGGAACGAAAGTTGCTGGATTTCGAGGTTATTTTCTAAAGAGAGAGGCAATGCAACTCAGTATGGCTATTTGGCAATTTGCAACCGATGTAATTACTAAAAAAGGTTTTATCCCTGTCTGTGCTCCATCTCTTGTAAGTAAAGAAGCTATGACTGGTACCGGATATTTACCGCAATCAAAAGATGAAGTTTATGAAACGCATGATGGTATGTATTTGGCAGGAACTTCCGAAGTGGCAATGATGAGCTATCATTCAAATGAAATTCTAAAGGAAGAAGATTTACCAATAAAATATATGGGATTTTCTCCTTGCTTTAGGACAGAAATTGGAAGCTATGGAAAAGATACTCAAGGTATTTTAAGGGTTCATGAATTTATGAAAATAGAGCAAATTGTTTTATGTAAGAATGACAAAGAGGAAACAATTAAAATCCACGAAGAAATTACAAAAAATGCCGAAGAGATTTTACAAGGGCTTGGATTACCATATCATATTGTTCTTAACTGTTCGGGTGATTTAGGTCTTGGACAGGTTAAAAAATATGATATCGAATGTTGGGTTCCATCTCAAGGCAAATATCGAGAAACACACTCTTCTTCATATTTTTTTGAATTCCAAACCCGAAGGTTAAATATTAGATACAGAACCAAGGATGGCGAGATAAAATATTGTCACTCATTAAACAATACAGGAATTGCCACTCCAAGAGTTTTGATTCCTTTATTAGAAAATTGGCAGCAAGCCAATGGTAGTATTAAGATTCCCAAAGAACTGCACAAGTATTTAACATTTACTGAAATTAAGAGAACCTAAAATTCGTAAAAGTGACTTTTTATATTTAAAATAACTCCTTATACAATCATAATAAGCATGAAAGAAAAAAGAAATAGTTTTACTTTAATCGAACTTCTAGTTGTCATTGCAATTATCGGCATTCTTGCCGGTATTCTTATTGTTTCTGTGTCTAGTGCAGCCAACAGTGCCAACGATGCCAGACGAAAAGCAGATATTAATCAACTTGTCAAAGCAGTAACAATTATCAAGACCGAAGACGGCTCTCTTCCGGCAGAAACAAATGCAAACTGTAAATTAGGCTCGCCAACCAGTGCCGAGAATTGTTCTGGAATCCAAGCAAGGCTAGCTACAAATGGGGCAACTATTTCCAGAGACCCAGTAACCGAAGAATATTATACTTATAATAGAGTTTCAGCAGAAGAATTTACCATCAAAGGAGTGATGTCTGATTCAAATGTTTATACATATAATTCAGCAGGTAGCAATTATTATGTAAATTCTGTTTCACCTTGTGTTTCGAGTGGAGTGCTAATATGTACCGAGTCAACTAGTGGAAGTTATACCATCAATAAACTTACTCTTTCGTCCAATACCACTACATCCATCTCATGGATTGCTCCAATGGGCGTTAATTCTGTTGAGTATTTGGTTGTTGCCGGTGGCGGTGGGGGTGGTTCTACTGCAACCAATACATATGG
>JALNZJ010000076.1 GCA_023229485.1 bacterium
AAAAAATGTTATGGACTTGACCTTGGATGGAAAAAGATTATTGATTTGGGTGAGGCAGTCGGTGTTATTGCAGCTCAAGTTATTGGAGAGCCAGGAACACAGTTAACCATGAGAACATTCCACACTGGAGGTGTAGCAGGAGAAGCTGATATTACTCGCGGTCTTCCAAGAGTTGAAGAAGTTTTTGAAAGAAGGGCTCCAAAAGGTGAAGCCGAAATGACTACTAAAGACGGAAGAATTCTTGAAGTTGATGAAAAGGCAGGGAAAATAAAAATGATTCCGATTAAAGGCGGAAAGGAGGCTGACGAAGACGATGCCATTGAATATGAAGTTCCTTTGAATACAGAAATTCTTGTAAAAAAAGGTGATACCGTTAAGAAAGGACAGGTATTATGTGCAGGATCACTTGATTTGAAGAAATTATTCAAGTTAATGGGAGAGGAAGAAGCAAGGAACTATATTATTAAAGAAATCCAAAAAGTTTACGTTTCTCAGGGAGTATCAATTCATGATAAGCACGTTGAAATTATCGTCAAGCAGATGTTCTCGAGAAGTAAAATAAAAGACCCAGGAGATAGTTTCTTCAGCGAAGAAGAGATAATTTCTAAGGCACGTCTTTTAGAAGAAAATGAAAAATTGGAAAAGGATGGTAAGAAGCCGATTATTGGAGAAACAATTATCCTTGGCATTTCAAAGGTTGCATTAAATACAGATAGCTTCTTATCAGCTGCATCATTCCAAGAAACATCAAGAATTCTAATAGAATCATCACTAAGAGGAGAAGAGGATAAGCTCCGAGGCTTAAAAGAAAATGTTATTTTAGGAAAACTTGTTCCAATTGGAACTGGATATGATAAAAATAAAAAATATAAATAAAAAATCTTTCTCTAAGCTATGAAAAAAAAGAGGACAAAAATAATAGCCGTTAAAGCTGCTAAATCTTCTAGAAGAATCAAAAGAGAGAAGATGGCAAAGAGAGATTTTCCCCTAATTAATATTAGCCTTTCCGAAAAGACAAAGAGATACCTTTGGTCCTCTTTGTCTTTTCTATTTGGATTAATTTTATTGTTTTCATTTTTCGACATGTCAGGACAGGTTGGGAAAATTGTCAAAGATGTATTCAAGTTTTTTGTTGGTAATGTTTACTATGTCGTTCCGCTAATATTTTTCTTTTTAGGATATATCTTTATAAAGGACGACGAATCATATTTTGAAAACAAAAAAGTTTTACTTATTGCCGACATAACATTTCTTTTATCGGCAATGGGATTGTTTGGACTTTATGATTTTTCTCGTGATTCATCTATGAAGGATTCATTTATTTGGAACTTTTCTGGTTCTGGTGGTTGGATCGGCTATCTTTTAAGTTGGCCAACCTTAAAAGGTTTTGATTTTTGGGTTTCATTCGCAATATTTTTTCTTATTTTTTGTATTTCCTGTATCGTAATTGGAAATCCTCTATTTAAAAAATGGATGGAATTGCGAGCAAAATACGAAGATGAGGACGATGATGAAGAAGAAATAAAAGAAAAAAAACCAACAGTAACCTCATTGAAAGATATAGGAAAAATAACAAAGGAAAAATTAATTGGAGGTTTTGAGGTATTAAAAAGAAAAGAAGATTCAACTGGTGCACTTCCAGCAATGGAAAAGAAGGTAGGAAAGGCATTTGAAGAAAGGAAACTTGAGAACGAAGAATATAAATATCCTCCAATAGAATTATTATCAAAAAAAACAAGCATTGCTGAAGGGGGAGATATTGCTTATAACTCAGCAATGATTAAGAAAACTCTTTACGATTTTCAAATTCCTGTTGAGATGGATGAAGTGAATGTTGGTCCCACGGTAACACAATATACATTAAAGCCAGCCGAAGGTATTAGGCTGTCAAAAATTACAGCACTTCAGCAGGATTTAGCCTTAGCTCTTGCTAGTCAAACAATAAGAATCGAGGCTCCTATCCCAGGACGTTCACTCGTTGGAATTGAGGTTCCAAATAAAAAAAGAGCGACAATCGGACTTCGTGAGGTTTTTGATGTTCCCGAATTTCAACAGTCTCCAGTATCATTGCTTATGTCGCTAGGAAAGGATGTTCGTGGCGTTCCCGCCTTTGCAGATTTAGCCGACATGCCCCATATGTTAGTTGGAGGAACTACTGGTTCAGGAAAAACAATCTGTTTGAATACTATTATATTAAGTTTACTCTTTAGGAACAGTCCTAACGAAATGAAAATGATTCTGATTGACCCAAAAAGAGTAGAGTTTCCGGTTTATACTAATCTTGGACATTTGCTTTGCCCAGTCATTTATGATGCCCAACAAACATTAGTTGCCTTGAAGTGGTTGGTGGGTGAGATGGAAAGAAGATTTATAGTTTTAGCAGAATCAAAGAGTAGAGATATCGGAAGCTATAATAGTAAAATGGAAAAGAAAGGAGAAGAGAAGATGCCTTTTATAGTTTTAATTATTGACGAACTCGCAGACTTAATGAGTACAAAAGGTAAAGAGATTGAGTCATATATCGTCCGCTTAGCCCAAATGTCAAGAGCAACAGGTATTCATCTCATTCTTGCTACCCAAAGGCCGTCAGTGGAGGTTTTGACCGGTTTAATTAAGGCAAATATTCCGACTAGGATTGCTCTTAAGGTAGGATCACTTATTGATTCAAGAACTATTCTTGATTCCTCGGGTGCTGAAAAATTATTAGGAAAAGGAGACATGCTAATATTGTCAAAAGAATATAGTAAACCAAGAAGAATTCAAAATCCATATATTTCTGAGCTAGAATTAAAAAAGGTTATTACGTGGATAACAGACAATAATAATATGGTTGGGCCACAAGGGGAGGCACAAGAAGAGAAAGAGGAAGGATATATTCATGTTGGAACCGAGGAAGAAAATAGCTTAAACGAGGTATTAACAAAAGCCATGGAAACACCAGAAGCTCAGATGGATAGTTTTTATGCAAAAGAAGATCCGCTTTACGAAGAAGCAAAGCGAATGATTATTACCACCAAAAAAGCATCAACATCAATGCTCCAAAGACGTTTGGGTGTCGGCTATGCTCGTGCTGCAAGGCTTATCGATATTTTAGAGGAGCGAGGAGTAGTTGGTCCTCCAGATGGAGCAAAGCCAAGAGAAGTTTTAATGAATGGAGAAGAGGAAGTATAAAAATAAAAGCCCGCTAATGCGGGCTTTTGTATTTCCTTTATTTTTGATATAATTATCTTATATTTATATTTAATTAAAACAAAAATATGGCTAAGAAAAAAATAGCAGATAAGGAGAAAATAAATTTAGCAGAAGCAATTTCTGAAATTAAAGAACGATTTGGAGATGGTGCGATAATGAAATTAAAAGATGCACCAAAAGTAAATGTCGATGTTATTCCTACTGGTTCATTGTCTCTTGATATTGCACTTGGCGTTATGGGGATTCCTCGAGGAAGGATAATTGAAATTTATGGTGGAGAAAGTTCTGGAAAAACTACTATATCTTTAAGCATCGTCGCCGAAGCTCAGAAAAAAGGTGGAGTTACTGCTTTTATTGACGCTGAACATGCATTAGATCCAGATTATGCAAAAAGAATTGGGGTAAATGTTGATGATTTGCTTATTTCTCAACCAGATTCAGCTGAACAAGGATTGCAGATAGTAGAAAGTTTAGTTAGATCAGGTGAAGTTGATATTATAGTTGTTGATTCAGTTGCTGCATTAGTTCCAAAGGCAGAAGTGGCGGGGGAAATGGGAGAACTTCAAATTGGTCTTCAGGCAAGATTAATGTCTCAAGCACTTAGAAAATTATCAAGCATTGTTGCCAAGACAAAAACTATCGTTATATTTATCAATCAGACAAGGATGAAGGTCGGAGTTATTTTCGGTAACCCAGAAACAACCCCAGGAGGACTTGCCTTAAAATTTTATAGTTCGGTTAGGTTAGAACTTAGGCGTATAGCTCAGATAAAACAAGGGGATTCAATTATTGGTTCTAGGGTACGGGCTAAGGTTGTAAAAAACAAAGTAGCTGCACCATTTAAAACGGCTGAATTTGATATTTATTATAACGAAGGAATCTCAAGATATTCAGAATTAATTGCACTTGCAATAAAAGAGGGTATTGTTAAAAAATCAGGCTCTTTTATTGCTTACGGAGACGAAAAACTTGGACAAGGAATGGAAAAATCGAAAGAAGCTTTAAAAGATAATCCAAAAATGTACGATGAAATCAAGGCACTGATACTTAAAAAAGTTGAAGAAAATGGAGTTAATTTTGATCCAGTTCCAGCGGGAGAAACAGAAGCAACTTCTGAAGAATAATTTATAAATAAAAACGAGCCTAATGGCTCGTTTTTTTATCTTGAAACAAATGGTATTAAGGCAAGCAATCTTGCTCTTTTAACTGCATGAGCTAATTCTCTTTGATGTTTTGCACAAAGACCAGTCTTTTTTTTACCTTTTATTTTAGATGACTTTGAAACAAATCTTTCTAATAGTTCAGTATTGTGAAAATCTATTTCAACAATATTTTTCTTACAAAAATAACAAAACATAATTTTATTACACAATATATTAATTAAATAAGGATTTTAAAAGGGGATATCTTTTATATCAATATCTTCTCCATCTTCAATGATTGGAATATCTTCATCAATCTCTTCTTTCGGACCCTTTTTTCCTTTTGTTGTTGGAGAATCAAACGATTTACCAATACCACTACCATAATTTTGTGAGAGTCCTGCTGACTTTGGTCCTAATTGCATTGCTTCTCCAACGATTTCAGTAGTAGTTCTT
>JALNZJ010000077.1 GCA_023229485.1 bacterium
GAAGGAGAAACTAGAAAAGGAAAAGTTAGAAAAAGAAAAATTAGAGAAGGAGAAACTAGAAAAGGAAAAGTTAGAAAAAGAAAAATTAGAGAAGGAGAAACTAGAAAAGGAAAGACTAGAGAAGGCTGGAATTTCACCAGAAATTACGAACATTGCAGATGCAATTGCCGGCAGGCAAGTAAAAGAAAAAGTCATAAAGCAAAAATCTGAAATAATTATTCCTGAAATGCCTTCTGTTGAACAACTTGCCGAACAAGCCGAGCTGAGTTCATTTGCAGAAAAAGCAAAAGCAAGAGAACTTGAAAATAAAAAAACTTCAGAAAAAGAAAAGGAAATTCAAAGGATAAAACTTGAACAAGAAGCAGAAAAAAGTTTAATCGAATTAAGGAAAAAGAAAGAAGAGACTGATGAAGAAAAACTTAGACGAATCACCAACGCTACTTTTGATACCGAAGAAGCTATTAGTAATGTTCTTGAAGAAAAGATTCCTTTTGAACAAAGAAAAAAAGAAATTGAGCTAGAAATAGAAAGGGCTGAAAAGAAGCTTGATCTTATTCTTGAACGAAAAGAAAGGATTGAAGAAGTTAAAAAGACAATTGAGGATCAGGAAAATTCTTCAAAAAGTGTTGACGAAAAAAGAACTTTTGAAAAAGAAAGATGGAAAATAGAAGACCAGAGAAATGATGTTGGATTAGAGCAGGAAGAAAAAGAAGATGAAATAAAATCTCTAAAAGCTCAATTAAATGAATGTTCATATAATTTTGAAAAAATAGTTTCTAAAGAAAGGGAACTTAATTTAGAGTTAGAAATCCTTCGCAGAGATAGGGAAGACATATTACTTGAACAGCAAAAAAGAGTTATTCAAACAGATCTTGAAAAAATAGAAACCGAAGCTTTTGCAATTAAAGATAAGATGTTTGAAAACACGAAATTGAAAAATGAATTAGATAGAAAGCTTTCAGATATTAAGAATAGAGAAAAATTATCGGAAGAAGAAATAAAAATATTAGAAAAAAGAACTGATGCGGCTGGTACCGAAAATGAAATTAGAGCACTTGAGCAACAACGTAAATCCGCTGAAAGAGCTAGAAGAGATGTTGAAACGGAAAGATGGAAAATAGAAGACTCGCTTTCTAAGGCTGAAAAAGAAAGGGACAAACTTAAAGAACGATATCAATTAATTTCTGGAGAAATAAAGGTTTTCCGAGATAAAGTATCTGATATTAATGAGAAAAAAGAACAGAATATAAAAATTCAAATTTCTCAAATCTCTGATAGGGTAAAAAATAAAGAGGCCGTGGAAGAAGAAAAAATAGAAGAAGATGCCGAAGATGAATAAGACAAAATAATAAGACAAATTGTATGAATCCCGAACTATTAAAAGAATTAAAAAAAACGTTAGAAGAAAATAAAATAAAGTTGGAAGAAGAATTAAAATCATTTGCTACAAAAAATAAAGTAGGGGATGATTGGAATGTAAATTTTCCGGCAGGAGAAAATTGTGATGATGTTGAGTGCGAAGAAGATGAAGTAGAGGAATATGAAAATCTCTTACCAGTAGAGCATGCACTGGAGTTAACATTGAGAGATGTAAATGCAGCCCTTGAGAGAATAGAAAAAGACGAATATGGAAAATGTGAGATTTGTGGGATAGAAATTGAAGAGGAAAGATTAAAAGCTATTCCTGAAGCAAAAACTTGCACTGAACATAAAGTATAGTAATATTGAGGCCATAAAGAGCCCGCTAACAAGCGGGGTTTTTTATTATTATTAACTTCTTCTCTTATCGTTCCCATCCTTTTATCATTCCTGTCTCGCCCATATTTGGAGAAGGGAATTGATAAGGCCCCGCTTGCAAAGCAAACAACAAAGCACTGGTTACGAATTACTTGTCTTGCCCCTGATTGCTATTTTAGCGAGGTCCGACCTCAGACACGACGAGGTCCGACCTCAGGTCGGACCTCGCAGCACGCTTTGTCATTTTATGTTCTAATATATTTTCAAAAAATGTTTACGTTTTATTTTATTATTAATTTTAATGTTTGAATTTTTTAATAATTATGTCTTCTAAAATATTTTCCGCAAATATTCTTGGGTTGCAATCTCAAATTATTGAGGTCGAATCCGAATGTACAAAAGGATTACGTTCCTTTAGTATTGTTGGGCTAGCTTCAAGGTCGATCGAAGAAGCAAAAGAAAGAATTGATTCCGCTATTAAAAATAGTTTTCTCAAAAAACCTTCAAGTGAAAACTTAAAAATAATTATCAATCTCGCTCCTGCCGATACAAAAAAAGAAGGAGCAATCCTCGACCTTCCAATTGCCTTATCTTACTTAATTGGATCTAAGCAAGCACGCTTTAATCCAGAGGATAAGCTTATCATAGGAGAGTTATCTCTCAACGGAGATGTTAGGAAGGCTAGGGGAGCCCTTATAATCGCAATCAAAGCAAGAGAAAAAGGATTTAAGGAATTAATACTACCAAAAGAAAATGCACGGGAAGCAGCTCTTGTTTCTGGAATAAAAATCGTAGGAATAAAAAATCTGAAAGATTGCTTAGCTTACCTTGAAGGTAAGATAGAAATAAAGGCAGAAACAAAAATAATAAAACCTATAACTGGACTTCTCAACGAACTTGTCTGGATACAAGGGCAAGAATATGCTAAGCGAGCACTCGAAATTGCGGCCGCTGGAGGACACAACTTAATAATGGAAGGGCCGCCAGGGACAGGAAAAACTATGCTTGCAAAGGCGATGGCTAGTCTATTGCCGCAATTAAATGAAGAAGAATCTCTTGAAGTTACAAAAATATATAGCCTCCTTGGATCGCTAGAAGAAGAATCTCCACTAATTTCGATTCCACCTTTTAGGGCTCCTCACCACACATCTTCTGAGGCAGCAATTCTTGGAGGAGGAACACCACTCAGACCAGGAGAAATAACTTTAGCACATAAGGGAATACTTTTTTTAGATGAATTTCCAGAATTTCATCGGAATATTTTAGAAGCCTTAAGGCAGCCCTTAGAGGAAGGAGAAATTACAATTCTTAGAAGTAATAATAGAATATCCTTACCGGCAAAATTTTCTCTTATTATTGCAGCGAATCCCTGTCCTTGCGGGTTCTATGGAGATAGTGAAAAAGACTGTATGTGTAACAGTTCCCAAATCCAAATGTATAGAAGAAAATTATCTGGACCAATTATTGACAGAATAGATATGTCTATTACCGTGCCAAGAATAAAATTTGATAAATTAAATGCAAAAAGTAATCCAGAAGACGCCGAAAGAATAAAAACAAATATTGCAAGAACAAGAGCAATACAATCTCATAGATTTGTGGGGCAGGGGATTAGTTTAAATTCGGAAATGAATATTGAGAAAATAAAAAAATATTGTTCTTTTGGAAAAGACTCAGCTGAAATTCTTAAAATTGCAGTTGACTCAGGAAAACTTTCTCCTCGAAGTTATCATCGATTATTAAAAGTAGCTAGAACAATTGCCGATTTAGATCAAAGCGAACAAATTCTTTTTTCTCATATATCTGAAGCCATTGCTTATCGTAAACAAAATTAAGTTTAAATAAAAACAGAGGACTTAGCCTCTGTCTGTTTTAATAACTAACTTTTGTTCCAACCGCTTTTCGTGCTAAAGGATTTGCCCCCCCTCTAACTTCAAAGTGGAGATGACTTCCGTTCCCCCCCTTAAAAGCAATTATGTGTCCAGTATTTCCCATGTAGGCAATTGTTTGTCCTTGAGAAACTCTTTGTCCAGGAAGAGCACCTTCCGCAAAAGCACTTAAGTGAGAGTAAAGAGTTGTAACTCCACTATCGTGAAGAATAGTAATGTAATTTCCATACGGCCAAATCTTTTTGACGATTTGAACTGTTCCAGCAGCAGCGGCTACAACTGGAGTTCCAATATCATTAGCAATGTCAACAGCAGTATAATAGTTTTTTCCTCCGCTAGTATATGAATAGTGGGCTCCTTGAGTTAGCATACCTTTAGTTGGAGTAATAAATGCGGATTCTATCTGAGGAGTATTTTCGACTATAGGGGGAATATAATCTTCGTCAGCTTGTTTTTTCCCACCAGCAACGTTACTAGATGAAACTTTAACAGGTTTTCCATCTGGAATAATCAATAAATCTCCTAGAAAAACGTCTTTTTTTTCATTTAAATTATTAAATTCTGCTATTCTTTCCGAATTGGAACCATATTGCTTGGCAATGGACTCTGCCGTTTCGCCTTTTTCTACCATATGCATTACTCCGCTTATTGGTAGAATTATTAATTCTTGCCCTTCTTTTATTTTCATGCTTGAAAGTTCGTTGGCAAGCAATATGGTTTCAGTAGAAATGCTAAATTTTTCAGCAATCTCAGAAATCGTTTCTCCTTTCTGTACCGTATATTTAATAATATTGTTTTGTTCTTCACTGTTAGTATCTTCTTGCATTAAAGTTGCGAAATTTTCCGAAGAAACAAATAGGGGGGAGCTAATTGGAGAAGCAACTCCATTATCACTCACTAATAGTGCTCCACTAGCTGGTAGCAATCCTTGGTCTAAATTAATAAATTCCGATACTTGATCCGCCCAAACGTTGCCATTTTTACTCTTTTCAAAAGGATTAATGCTGACAGCCAAAAGAAAAGCAAAACACAAGATTACAGCAAAAAAACGACCTTTGGGGGTCTTTGTTAATCTGATTATTTTGTTTTTCTTAATATCGCAATTGCCTAAAGATAATTTTTTGTTCATTCTCGTAAATAAGCCCTTGAAATTTAATAGTTT
>JALNZJ010000078.1 GCA_023229485.1 bacterium
ATGGAGAATTAACTGGTATAGATATTTCGGGCGAAAAAACTGGCTTTGTTCCAGATCCAGATTGGAAGAAGAAAAGATATGGCACTACTTGGTATCCCGGAGACGATTACAATATTGCAATTGGTCAAGGATATTTTAAAGGTACTCCCTTGCAGATAACAATGGCCACTGCCGCTATTGCTAATGGAGGCAGTTTAATGAAGCCAAAAATTGTAAAATCAGTTTTGGATAGCGAAGGGAAAGAAATCAAAACTTTTGAACCAGAAATAACAAGAACTGTTGGTGTTAGTGCAGAAAATCTTGCTGATGTTAGGATAGCGATGCGTGAAACCGTAATGTCGCCAAACGGTACTGCGAGGGGTCTGCAAGCAATGCCCGTAACTTCTGCCGCAAAAACTGGTACCGCTCAGACGTCAGAACCAAACAAGTATCATAACTTAATTACTATATTTGCCCCTTACGAAAACCCAGAAGTAGCGATAACTGTTGTGGTTGAAAGTGTTCCTTACGAAATGAATGCAGCAAATGTTTTATCTCGTGAAATAATGAATTACTATTTTGGCGAAAGATTAAAAAAAAATAAAGAAGAAGTGAATTCCGAAGCTAAAACTGAAGCTCCAGTAATTGAAAATGATCAAGAGATAGATAATGATGGGGTAGTTACAGAACCTCAACCATCAATCAAGCCAGAAGAACAAGACGGTGAAGGTATAAGAGAAGAATAAATGCCATTCTCGTTTTTCTCTCGTTATTGCCTCAATATATTTTTCTTATAACAGATCAAAGAAATATTAAAACATGGAGTCATTGCTAAATAAACAAAGCCGAGCTAATAGCTCGGCTTTGTTTTACATTAAAATTTTTCTCGCAGTAATTCTTTTTTTTCTTGGAATAATTCTGAATCAACGTTATCAATATCAAATTTATAATTATTTCCATAGAATTGAAAATAATTATCTTTGTTTTCGTTTTTTCTATATTCAGAAACGCTGGCTCTGGATATTTTTGTTAGTGTCGCAAATGGGGAATTGGTTGTTTTATTAAGCTGGACATCCCCGATATAAAACAACCCGCTATCCTCATCAATATTAGTAGATAAACTAGATTCAATATTCATAATCGCCCAAGAGTTATCTTTAAGAGTTATAGAGCTGTCACTTATATTTAGCTCTAGTCCCGTTAGGTGTGAGTTTTTATCTATTTCAATATTGCCCTGATTAATGCTTCCCGATCCATTTGCTTCAGTAGAATTACTAAGTTTTATATTTGCCGTCGTGCTATTAATATCATACGACAAATCAGTTTTGTCAGCTTCGATTATAAGATTATCAAATTTCCCCGAAAGGCGAGCATAAGTATTAACAATCTTGAGACCAAAATCTTTTATATTTCCATCTATATTTATATTATCCGAGCCATTTGCTACTATAGTCATTTTGTCACTTATCAAATTCTCTATTACCAAATCGGCATCGGTAATTTTTATATTCTCAACATTAGGAGCAGTTATGGCAATTCGTACAATTTTTTGATCGCAGAGTAAGCATTTTCGATCAACCTCTTTTCTTTTAACGCCAATATTCAAAATTTTATTTTCATCAACACCATAGGTTATTTGATCAAGATCAGATGCCATTCCATTAGCCGATACGGAAAATCTATCGCCGAGTTTTATAGATATTATCAAATTTTTTCCACTAGCAGAGATGCTATTAAAGTTTTCAATAGACGGAACTTCAATTGTTTGTCTGTATTGAATATCACTTATTTTAAGCCTTAAATCAGGGGCATATCGTACAACCATTACAGTCGTTGCTACACTAGCAATCATCCACACAGTAATCAATATGATTACTGCCGTAAAGTTTACAATTTTCTTATTAAAAGCTGCTGCCATATCAGCGGCAAGTAATAAAAAGGCAGGAATGATTATCGCAAAAAAGGTTGACAGTAAAAGTAAATAAAATGGAATAGTTTTAATAATTTCGCTTATTGGAATATAATCAATCACATATCCGCTGTTTGCATACATTATTGCTACGCCAACTAATACTGTCATTCCAATAATAGTAAAAATAGATAGTGCAATAATAGAAAAATTAAGAAAAAATAAAAATACTTTTACAAATAAAATTAGTAATCTTTTAATTATTTTTCCTATTTGCCTAAAGATATTTCCTAATACGGTAGCAGGACGATTACCTTTTTCTTCAGTTTCTTTAAATGACTGTTCAATAGCAGCTACAGTTAGTGGACTTCCTTGCATTTCTAACTTTTGAGATTTTGTTTCAGCCGAAGGAATAATTATCCAAAAAATTATGTAGGCAGGAATGCCGATTCCGTTACAAAATACCAACAAGAATGCGACTAATCTTATTAAGACCGGTTCAATATCAAAATAGGTTGCAATTCCGCTACATACTCCACCGATAATCATATCATCTGGATTACGATAGAGCTTTTTCTTTATTTTTCCGATTTTTTCTCCTTCGGATTTTTCTTCTAAGTTATCAGCTTCCTTGAAATCCTCAGGAAGTCCCATAATCAAAATTAATTCTTCGACATCTTTAGCGGTTACCACTTCCTTTGAGGAAGAAGTCTTTTTTTTCAGCTTTTCAGCAATACTCATTTCTATATCAGTCATAACCTCTTTTTTGTCCGCCTCAAGACTGATATTTTCTCTAACACTCTCAAGGTATCGTTTTAAATTTTGATACGCACCTTCTTCAATGGTGAAAGCGAATCCACCAAGATGAATTGTTGTTGTTTTTTCCATATTTTATATTTATTTTTTGTCATTTTCGTTCTTATTCACCCATAAAGGGGGAGAAGTTGAAAATCTAATAAAATGTTTCTATTCCAATCCAAATTATTAGATATTTAAATTTACTTACTTTTAAATAAGCAAATAGCTGTTTCTAATATTTTCCACTGACTATCGCACCGATCAAGAAATGTGATTCCTTTTTCGGTTACGATGTAATACTTTCTTGGAGGACCAGACTTTGATTCTTCCCAAGTATAATCAACTAATTCAGAATTTTTAAGGCGAGATAGAAGAGGATAGATCGTCCCCTCTACAACCACTAAATTTGCCTCCTTTAATTTGCTCAAAATATCACTTGCGTAAATCTTACCTTTAGCAATAAGCAAAAGGATTGCAAACTCAAGCACGCCCTTTCTCATTTGAATTTGTGCGTTTTTGATAGTTTTTTCTTGTTCTTCTATTTTCATATTATTTTTATATCCTTAATATATAACACAATACCTTTTTATGCAAGGTAGCGGATAAAAAATAAGGAAATCATTTAACTTTGACCTATTTGCCACAAAAATAAGAATCTAACAAATGCCCTTGCTTTCAGCGAATTATATGATATGCTAACAATATATAAATTCCCAAGTCCAGAAAATTACCTTTAATGGTTTATTTTTTTTAAAATAAAATCAGTTTAAGAAGTTATAATAAATCAATTATAAATCAACGAAAGGGTAAAAAGTCAGCAGGTTTTTATATGAGATAAACGTTTAACAAAAAAGATTAATTTTTTGAATCATTACAAATAAAAAATTATTAAAAAAATGGAAGAAAAATACCTAACACAAGAGGGGCTAGATAGACTAAAAAAAGAATTAGAAATACTTAAAAAAGACGAAAGGATAAGAATAGCAGAGGAACTTAAAACAGCTATTTCTTTTGGAGATTTATCAGAAAATGCGGCATACGACGACGCAAAGGAAAATCAGGCTCAATTGGAAGCTAGAATTCTTGAGGTCGAAAAGCTTATTCATAGTTCCAAGATAATTAAGCACAACAAAAAAGGATGGGTGGAGGTTGGCTCAATGGTAACTTTAACTGATGGAAAATCTGAAAATACTTATCAAATCGTGGGAGAAGAAGAGGCTAATCCATTAGAAAACAGGCTTTCATTCAAGTCACCTTTAGGTGCAGCAATGATAAATAAGCCAGAAGGTGCTAAGATTAAAATACAAACTCCAAAAGGAGTTATTGAATACAAGATTTTAAAAATTAACTAATATCTTTAAAATGTCTTTAACTGAAGATTCAATTAGAAATAATAGAATAGAAAAAGCAAATACCATCACTTCTGCTGGACTTGATCCATATCCGATAGAATCAAAAAGAACTCATGAAATAGCCCAAGCTATTGCTAGTTTTGAAAAATTAGTCAGTAGTGAGACGGAAGTTTCATTAGTAGGAAGAATAAGAACATTAAGGACTCACGGAGCCCTTTCTTTTCTTGATTTTGAAGACGGGACGGGAAGATTGCAAGGTTTGATTGCAAGCGATAGGGTTGGTGAAAAAAATTATCAATTTTTTCTAGATAATTTTGAAGCAGGTGATTTTATTGAAATTAGAGGAATTTTATTTGAAACAAAAAGAGGTGAAAAAACTATTCAAGCCGCAGATTTCAAGATGCTTTGCAAAAGCCTGAGGCCACTTCCAGAAAAGTGGCACGGATTAAAGGACGTTGAAGAAAGATACAGAAAAAGATATCTTGATTTATTATCCTCTCCCGAAGTAAAGGATAAGTTTGTTATTCGTTCTAATTTTATTAAAGAGCTTAGAAACTTCTTAGACGATAGAGGTTTTTTGGAAGTTGAGACTCCAATTCTTCAGTTACAATATGGTGGAGCAAGAGCCAAGCCTTTCAAGACACACATTAACGCTTTTGATTTGAATGTATTTTTAAGAATTTCCCCAGAATTATATTTAAAGAGGTTGCTTGTTGGTGGTTATGAAAAAGTTTATGA
>JALNZJ010000003.1:0-13742 GCA_023229485.1 bacterium
ATTGATTTCCAAATTATATACAGGGTCCGAGTAAATCATCGATGCTTTTTCTTCACCAAAAAGCCTTTTAATGGTTTCTGGCTTGGTCGAATCTCCACAAATTAATTTATGGCAACCCAAATGAATAATATCTCCAAGTTTAGTTTTGGGTATCGTTATTTTTTTAATCTCTTTCTCTATATCGAAAGAATCATCAACCACTTCTTTTTCTTCGTCCCAAAACTTGGCCAATTGTATTTGGTCAAATCCTGCCTCCATAAGAATATCGAGGTCAAATGACTTCAGTGATTCAAAATCCCAGTCTCCGCCTAGAGAATTACTTGCGATAAGATATTGCTTAGCTTCTTTCTCGGTGAGTTGGCGATTAGGTTTGCGAACATCTATAACATCTTCGCCACGATTAAGGAGTTGGAGAGCTTTGACCCTCTGATGTCCCGCGAGGATTTTGCCATTAAAATCAATCGCTGGAATTTCGACGAGATTATACTTCTTAAGACTCTTTTTGAGATCCGACATCTGTTTGTCGGTAATGATACGAGGATTGATCTCTTGTGGGACAAGGTCATTCACTCGTTTTTGCACTGTGTGCCATTGTAGCTTTTGCATACAATTTTATTATTAACTTTCTAATAAAATGTATGGGTTGAGTATTATATTAAAAAATGCCCATTCCACACACGAAATAAAATGACATCGACAAATATCAAACTATTTCTTGCGCGGAATAGGCACGGTTTTTTAGGCGGTAGCTATTCTACTTTTTACTACGCATTACAAACTTATTAAGTTGTAACTATATTATATATCCTTATCTTTATTTTTTGCAAGTTTTTTTCTGAAAATTCTCTTTGCATTTTTACTATTAACAAAATCTTCGGCATCTTTTGCGAGAGATAGTGGAAGGCCTGTTATAGGGAATTGAACTGTTACCTCATAACCTTTTTCTCGTTCTTCTTCTACGTATCTTATAAAATCAGGATCCTTACTAAGCATATCTAAAACTGCTGACATTTCTTTCTTTTCCTCTACTAGAGGTTGATTATTTTTAACAATCGGACTATATATTCTTCCAGGATTACCTGTTTCAAAAGATTTTTTAATTTTTTTTCCGAGAGAAGTTGTTGCTTTTCTATGAGATGCATGGAAAAGAATATCCGTAATAAGTATAGGCTTATATTTTACACCCTCTTTTCTATTTGTTGGTTCAAATTTTAGTTGATGTTCCATATGTTTTTGTTTTACTATATCATGTCCTTGACTTTTTGTATAGGGGGATTTATACTATTTATACAATGACAAATTCAATAAATGAAAAAGATAGAAAAGCCTTCGCTCTTATCCGCAATAAAATTACTAACTACGGCAAGGCTCCTTCGCTCCGTGAAATAAATGAAGTTACGGGTGGAAAATCACCAAGATCTGCCAGTCTTATAATCGACAGGCTTGTTAAAGCTGGACTTATTATAAAAAAGGGAAGAGAAATTATTCTCGCCAATACCATAAAATCCGTAAATTCTGTTAACACGGTTGATGTTCCTCTTGTTGGGGCTATTTCTTGCGGCACACCCATATTTGCTGAGGAAAATATCGAAACTCATATTCCAATTTCTACAGCTCTTGCTAAAAATGGATCAACTTACTTCTTATTGCGTGCAATTGGAGATTCTATGAATTTAGCAGGAATTAATAGTGGAGACTTGCTTTTAATCAGACAGCAACCGACGGCAAATAATGGTGACAAGGTAGTTGCCCTCATAAACGATGAAGCTACTGTTAAAATTTTAGAAAAAACTAAAGATGCTGTCATCCTTAGGCCAAAATCAACTAACAATACATATAAGCCAATAATACTGACCAATAACTGCATAATCCAGGGAGTGGTCGTTGCTGTGCTTCCAGCAGATATATTTTAATATAAAATACATGAAAACCTCTCAATACATTACACCTATCACTAAAATACATTCTACCCTTGATGATGTAAAGAAATTCTTTGAAGAATTGGGAGGTATTTCTATTTTTGATGACGAAAAAATATTAAGCATTGATACTCTCGTACAAGCAAAACGTAATCTCATTGTTGGAGAACCAGGAGTTGGCAAAAGCCTTCTTCTTGAAAAAATGAATGAATACTTATGTAGCAACAAAGAATCAGCAACACTTATTAAATTACGAGAAAGTGATGTGTTAGAGCAAATTAATAAATTTTTAACAATAAAAAGCAAAAAGCCAAGGTTTTTATTATTGGATGGTCTTGATGAAGTCAAATCAAATTTGTTTCCAGAAATTTTAAAAAAAATTGAAGACATATCAAATAATTATCAAAATGTTTCTCTTTATATTTCTGGTCGTTGGGTCTTTATAAGTAAACATACAAAATCTTTTTCGGAATTTCGCTACATTACGATATCGCCATTTACGAGAAGACAAGTAAATGACTATTTGATAGTATCGGGACGATCAGAAAAAGACGTCAATGTACTTCTGACACGCATCATGTCGTTTGGCCATAAAATGCTAATTATCCAAATCCCTCGATACCTTTCTTATTTTGATGCTTTTTTGGAAGAAAAGGGCATTAACGATGCCTTGAATGTTTCCAGGAATGACCTTTTTGAATATTTTATCTATAAAAAACTTGCATTAGAGGATAAAAAAACAAATAAAGACCAAAAATCTATTATTAAAAGGGTGCTCGAAAAGCTTGCTCTTACAATGGAAATATATCAAACGAATGTAATCACAAAGGATGAATTAATGACATTCTTTGACGATTTAAAGTCTGATTTAAAACTTGCGGCGTTATCACACATTGATATGGATGTATTTTATGATTGTTCTTTGCTTAAAGTTAGTTGTGGAAATTCAGATAAAATTGAGTTTGAAAATACTGAATTTCAAGAATATCTTGCAGCAAAAGAAATAACGAGATTTACGGAACCAAATAGGGCAACCTTTGCTTTTACTGTCGATCAAAATATAAAAGAAGTCTATCCATCTTGGTTTAACACGCTCACATTTCTAGTAGACATGTATCCCGGGTTACTCGAGCCTCTCATTGAGTTTTCAGAAATTCGTAAAAGGAAATTCAAAATTATTGACGAAAACTTTTTTTATTTCCTTAGTCGATTAGATCCAAAAAACATTAGTAAAGAATTACGCATATCTTTATTCGAAGATATAGTTGAATATCATTGTCGTACATATCAATGGATATCTGGACAAACGGCTCGCATGCTTTCCGGATTATATGATATTTTTCTTGAAGAAAGGCTCAAAAAAATAACAGAGGAAGCGGAAATTCAAACAGATTTTCACAGATATGTTCCGCTGGCTAATATTACCTATATTATAGCCTACTTACTCCAAAATAAAATTTCTATTGACGTGCCTTACTGGAAAGGAAAGATTATTAAATATGCAATAGATAAAGATGAGATTGGAGTGTTGCAACGTCACGCATTACAAGCATTGGGGGAACTTAATGACACATCTATTATCGATAAATTGAATAATTTTACTAGCTCGGATGAATTAATTTCTCAGGCCTTCCTTTCAATGTGTATCTCTCTTGACCCAGATAATCCTCAAACACTTAAACATGTTTTCGATGCCATAAGTCAGAATAATTTTCATGGTAGATACGGTTTATACGAAATGAAGAAAAAAGAGTCTATTAAACTTTTTCTAAACAAATTTAAAGACGATGAAAAATTTAGAAAAGAATTCTTGGACGATGTAAGTATTTTCAACGATAAAGATAAAATCCTTGTCGAGCGCATTAAATCATTTATTGACGAAGATATAGCTGAGCTCTGCAAACAAGCTCTGATTAAATCTATGGATTATAATTTAACTCATAACATAGAGCAATCAGTTTTTCTATGCAGCATTTGGGAATTATTGCAAAAAAGAGAGAAAGAAAATTTCGTTATTGAAATGTTAAAACGTATCATAAATGAAGAGGAAGGCAAAACAAATCTTTTTTATGCTCATTCATTTTTAGCACGAATAGTGCAAGTTAGGGATGTGCAGCCATGCTTGCAGGTAATGATTGATGCTGGAGAAAAAATATCTGCATTTAACTTAATGCTACGAATTAAATTCTCAAAAAGGATAGATGCTTTAGAGGTATATGAAGCGGGAAGATTAATATTGCCAAATGAATATAAAAAATGGGAAAAATCACAAAATAAAAAAACAGAAGCACCTCAAAATAGAAATTTATTAGGAGAATTTAGATTACTATTGGAACCAGAAAAAGGAAAATTTTCAAATAATGTATTTAATTTTTATAATAGTAATGTTCAGCAACTTGAACCGTTACTAAGTGAAAATGATAAGAAGCGTATTAAAGAATTACTTAGCGGAACTATTTTTAAATTTTACGATCCAGAAAATCAAAATTTAAAGATTACTAATGAAATAGAAGGATCGAAAAGTTATACCACAAGCTCCATTATTAGTATTTTTGGCGATGCAATTGAAACAGCCCAAAAAATCGGATTTGATATAACTCCATACCGCCAAAAAATAATTAATTTCATCCCTTTTGCTTACTCAGAAAAACTTACAATTATCTTTGAATTAGTTAAAAATATTACTAATAATGAAATGTCTGGAGTCTTTGAGGTATATAAAAACCATAAATCGGATTTATGGAAACACCTCCCAATAAGTTTTATAGAAACCGTAAAGCAATACAACTTGGTTGAAGCGGCTCCGATACTTAAAGCACTCATTTTAAACCAAGAAATTGAAAAATATGCACGCCAAGAAGCATTAAGTGTTCTTAATCTAATCATAAAAGATTCCGTGTTCCTTAAGGAGGTTTTTATTAAATATAAAGATAATGAAAATAACGAAGAAAGAAAAATAGCTTACATAGCAAATGGTCTATTGATTACTGACTATACTGATGACGATTCAATTAAATGGAGATTAGATCAATTGGTTAAAAAGGCTGCTGCTTTTATCGAAAAAAGGGGAACCCATAGTGTCGATGACCTTGAAGAAGAAATTTCTTACAGTAAAACATTCGCAAAGCCTCTTATGAATCTTAAATCTCTTGGATACGAATCTAATTACCTAAAATTGCTAGAAGATGCAATGGAAATATGGAGTCGTGGCGTTGAATTCCATAAATATAGTACATACTTATGGGATGTTGTATATGCTTATTTCGATAATTTAAAAGAGCACTTGTCATATGATCCACTTGAAGCTCTTGAAAAAGCAATAGCTGGTATGAAAAATAGAGATGGAGCAAATTGGCTTGCAGGTCGAATGATTCATCTTCGTCGTTCTTATTTAGATTATATTGGAAAACCTCGTAATATTGGCGAAGCTGTAGCAAAATATAATGACGCACGAGAATATAATGATAAAAAAATACGCAATTCTAACGATCTATTCCGCCATATTTATGATGCTGCAGATACCGGGATTAGACAATTCATAGACGGTGAGGGAGCCTATAAATTGATCATGGAGAAAAAGACGCCTGGCCAACATAGAGAATATGAAAAATTAATCCAAAAAACAATCAAAACACAAATCGAGAATGTCATGTTTAAGCGCGGATTCCAGGTTGAAATTAATCGCGAATCACAATTACTTAGCGATAAGCGTACCGATATGTTGGTTCATTATGGTTTTACCGGTCCGATAGTTATAGAAATTAAACTCACTTCCAATACCGACATGAAGGTGTCCAAAATAGAAAAATCGAAATCATTCTTATCTATGAAAGAATACATGGAAGGCTACGGTGCTTCTCATGGTATATTTCTTGTGATTAACAATACAAATTCTAAAAAGATAGAAAAAATAAAAGATTCTTTTGGAAAAATAAGAAATGTGTCTGTCATATCTATTGATTGTTATAAAACTTCAACCAATAAGAAAAAGATTAAAGCTAAAAAATCGACAGGTAAAAGTAAAAAATGATTAATATGTTTAAAGAAAAAATAAAGAAAATAAAAGAAGGATTAGGGATAAAAAGAGAAGACATTAGTATTGTTGTTTTTTCGATTGTTATAACAACTATCTTTTTTGCTTGCTATTATTTCTGGGGCAATTATCTTATAACAACAATAGGAATTATTAACATAACTTTATTAGGAGTAATAGCTTTAATATTTATGGCACTGGCTGGGTTTATGGTATTAAAGTCCTTATTTCTTATTGCCGCCGAATTATCATTATTGATTTTTTTATCACAATCGTACTGCGCCGTTGCTATCAGGTCGGATAGTAGCAACGAAGCATTAAAAAGTCTCTTAGTAATAGGAGCAGTATATATAATTGCCAGTTTTTTTCATTCTTTATATAAATCAATAAAAGATTATAAAAACAAGGAAGGAAAATCTTTCGTTAAAGAAGTTGGATTAGGAGTTGTAATCTTATTTGGTTTTATAGGTTTATTCATATGGCAGGTATACTTAGTCGTATATCCGATTATCACTGACCTATGCATATATAAATAGACATATGATTTCCGAAAAAGCACTAAAAGATTTTAAAGCAATATATAAGAAACAATTTGATATAGAATTATCCGATCAAGATGCTTTAGAATCGGCAACTAAATTATTGAAATTGGTAGAAATCATATATAAACCAATGACCAAGGAAGAATATGAAAAAGTCCAAAAACGAAGAGAAGAAACAAGATAATAGGGAAGTGGAAGATAGTAAAAACTGGGAAGCAAGACAAAACCTGTTCGGCTTCTTTAGTCTGTTACTCGAAGTCGACAAAAGAACAAACCCTTATTTATATAAAAAAGAGGAAAATATAATAATATGAAAATTCAACAATTAGAAATAGAAAATTTTAAAAGATTTACTAAATTAAAGGTTGACTTAGGTGATATGAATAAACGTTTGGTGGTTTTAATAGGTCCAAACGGATGTGGCAAGAGTTCTATTTTTGATGCTTTTGAACAAATAGGAGGGAAAAATAAGCCAGGATTTCAACAAGACGAATCTTATTTAAAAAAAGACCCTAATCAAGAATTTAAGATTAGAATAACATCTGATAAGGGAGAATTAAAAAATTCTCAAACCACTCCTAAAACTTATTTTTATCTCAGATCGCCATACCGTCATGATCCAGATTTTAGATCTAATCAAATTGGTCAGAAGCAGGATGTTACCGAAGACGATATAAGACCCAAAAGAATGATTGATGTAGATAGAAGAGTTCAAGATAACTATGACAGATTAGTAGGAGAAACAACTAGTGCGCTATATAAAGGAAATAAAGATCACTTATCAGTTTCAGGCCTACGGGAAGAATTAATAGGAAGGGTCAAAACAAGCATGTCCAGGGTCTTTGATGATTTAATGCTAGAAGGTGTGGGCGAACCATTTATTGACGGTCAGTTCTTTTTTAAAAAAGGATCTGTGAACCATTTTCCCTATAAGAATCTTTCTGCCGGGGAAAAAGGGGCTTTTGATTTGCTACTAGATTTATTAATGAAAACTGTAAAATTTAACGATACAATCATTGCCATTGACGAACCAGAGCTTCATATGCACTCAAAACTTCAAAAAGAACTTTTAAAAGAAATGTATTCTTTAATTCCTGAAAATTGTCAGCTATGGATAGCAACGCACAGCATAGGATTTATTAGAGAATCAATTAATTTGTGTCGTGCTGATCAAGACAAGGTTGCTATGTTAAATTTTTCAAATCTAGACTTCGATCAAGAACAAATAATAATACCTTTCTCGCCGAATAACAAAAAAATTCAAGAAATATTTTCTGTAGCAATCGATGATTTGGCTTCAATGGTAACCCCATCAAAAGTTATGGTTTGCGAAGGATCAATTAACGCACCAGTTACTTCGGGAAAAAAAGATTTTGATACAAATATCTATAATACTATTTTTGAAAATGATGATGTTTTATTTATTTCTGGCGACAACAAAACTATCGCAAGAGAATCTGGAAAATTACTTTTAAAAATTATAGAACAATCAGGATCTATCAGAGAATCATACAGTTTAGTTGATAGAGACAATCTAACTCCCGAAAAAATTTCAGAATATCAAGCAAGCGACCCAACGCAAAAATTCTTAGCCAGAAAAGAAATTGAAAATTACTTACTTGATCCAGAGATTATAAAAAAATATTGCAGCATAAATGGAAAAGATTATGGTACTATAACGACCGCACTAACCGATGTTATTAATGACGATGCCAAAAGCCTTCAGGGAGCAATAGCTACTCAATGTGGATATGTTGGGACTGTAGATAATTTTAAAAAAGAACTTGCAAAAATCATTAGTGCAGATACAGAACTATATAAAACCCTAAAAGCAGACATTGGATTATAATATTACACATTACTGTAACTTTTGTATGTATTTCTGTGTCACTTTTGTCACTTTTTAGATAGCTCAAGTCGCGTCGTTATGCTAAGATAAAAGTACTTAAATTATCCTTGTGGGGTATATATCCCTGGGGTTCGAGCTCGACTTGGCCTGCCAATAACAAAATACTCAAGTTCTTGGGTATTTTTTTATTGGACACGTTCGGGTAGGATTCGAAGGGTTTTAATCGTCTGGATTAAAACCCAGGTTTTTTAAAATTACAGCAGTAATTTTGAAAAAGAATCCTACCGCACGCATAGACTTCGAACGACGGCTTGATCGTATATAACTAACGATCGAGGACGGAGCTGTGGCTGACAGCGAGTCGGGAGTTGATTAAAAAATCAGCAGATTTTTATAAGAGACAAGCTGAGTTAGCAAACGAAACCACAGTCGGTGGTCAGCCCGAGTTGAGCGACGGCAAAACGAGAGGCGAGACCGAATTTCTATCGATCATTTCACAAAAAAAGACTACATTCTCAATCAATTTTAAATTTGTCCCATCATGTTATTTATTCTATAATAACTAAATGGTTGATAAAATTTTAAACAATTTAAAGAGCCACATGTGGCATCAGGAGCTAGATGAGGTTATTGCCAATCCTTACGATTACGAAAATCGTAAACTTTTTATCGAAGAAGCTTCTTCTTTGTTAGATAAAATTTATAAACTTTATGACGATTATAATCTTAAATTTCATATCGATGACGAATCTCTAAATAAATGCATTTGGATGTTACATCTGGATGCACTAGATACATTAAGAGATTGTATATTTTTACTGAAAAATAACAAACATCGAATCACTGGAAAAATGTTCAGAGATATAACAGAATCTCTCGATTTATCTTATTTAATTAAAAATAATCCAGAGGAATATTTGAAAAAATGGTTTAATGGCGGACATATTACACATGGTGAATACCGAAAAATTATTAAGAAAAAATACGGAAAAGACACCGAAACAAAAGAATATAAAAATTATCAATTATTATCTGGGTGGACTCATCATAATTATTTCTCTTTAAAAAATTCTTATTCGCTGGGAGTCGGGGAAATGCTGGTTTATGATAGTCATTGTCCAGAAGCCTTGGTTCTTCCTCAGACCATGTCTCAATATTCTTGGGAGATAATATATTTAATTAAAAAATTTATAAAAGAAATGTGCGAGTCAGGCTTATTTAGAAATGCCAAAATAATAGAATCATTAATTAGCATAAGTCAAAATGAAAAATTTGATAAATAATCAAACCATCCTTAATTATTCCAAAAAATAATTAAGTCCTCCACCCCTGTATAAAATTCCAGGATACTCAATCATGGACTACCTAAAATCATAACAATAATTTTGCGAAAAGAATCCCGCTTCGTCGCCGTAGCCCAAGGGAACGTAGACAGACTGCTTTAAGAACTAGAATTCAAAAAGAGAGTAATGCGTAAAGAATTTCAAATTGAAACTCAAATTAACATTTTTGACGTAATCACAATATTAATATATTGTATGATTACCTACTTAACCAAGTAGAAGCACATTAAAAAATCAACCCGAAAAAGTGAACGAGATGGGACATCACAGAAAAAACGTTTTGAGTATCTTTCTCACCACAGAATGCAATCTGAGGTGCAGGTATTGCTATGTAAACAAGGATAGTTGCTTTCTACCGGCAATGATTGATTTTAATTTTGTAAAAAGAGGCATTTTGGACTTTTTTGACAAACACAATGAAAGGAAAATAAGATTTTTTGGTATAGGAGAGCCAACTGTAGCATTTTCTCTAATGAAAAAAATCAGGGAATGGGTCCACGAAGCAACAGATGGAGATTGCTGGTTTGAACTCCAAACCAATGGATATTTCTCCTCAAATGTAGCTGATTGGATTGGAAAGAACATAGACATGGTTTGGATTTCTTGCGACGGCCCGCCAGATATCCAAAATTTCTACAGACCTACAAAAAACAGCACACTAAGTGCTGAAATAGTTGAAAAAAATATCCGATTCCTTGCCTCGCAAAAGTTAACCCTTGGATGCAGGGCAACTATCGGAGCAAAAAATATTAACAGACAGTCAGAAATGATTGACTATTTTTCCGAACTCGGTGTAAAAGTAATAATGTCAGATCCAATGTTCGCGGCAGTAAAAAAAGAAGATGAAGACGTTAATACCTTAGAAAAAATTAATCTCATCAATTATGCCGATAACTTTTTAACGGCAAGAAAGGTGGCCGAAAACAAAGATGTTTTCTATGGAAGTATCTTTACAGTTAATTTTGACGAACAAGCAGAGTATTTCTGCCGAGCTTGTGTCCCATATCCTCATCTTACGACAGATGGATATGTAACCTGCTGTGACATGGCATCTAGTGCTAACAATCCTCATATGAACGAACTCATCTACGGAAAATATAATCCAGAAGAGGACAGGATAATATATGATGAGGACGCTATTAAAAAAATACAATCAAGAAAAGCAAGTAACATGCCACACTGTAAAGAGTGCAAAGTTTTATATAATTGTGCAGGAGCGTGTCTCGGCGAAGCCGCTAATGAAAAGGGAAGTATGTTCGAAATAAAGCCTAATGTCTGTGAAGCTATAAGATATCTCGCAAAGAAAATGCCTTTAAATGAAGGCTTGTATCCCTACCTACATCCGTGATACAATCAAAACAAAAAAAGGAGAAAATATGACAAAAAGAATTTACTGGGAAAACCCATATCAAACAACTTTTTTGGCAAAAATAGAAAAAATTGAAGGAAAGAATGTTTGGCTTGATCAAACTTGCTTCTATCCAGAAAGCGGAGGTCAAGCCGGAGACACGGGAACTATTAATGAACAAAAAGTAATTGACACCAAGTTCGATCAAGATAAGAACATTTTCCACATTATGGAAAATGAGACCACTCTCAAAACAGGAGATTCTATTGAGGGATCTATTGACTGGGAGAGGAGATATAAAATCATGAAAATCCATTCTGCCTCTCACATCATGGAGCATTTCTTATTTAAGATTTTCGGTCAATTAAAACTGACTGGATCTCACCTTAACGAAAAGCATGACAGCAGCACCTATGAATCGGCAGACCGTCTAGATCAAGAAAAACTTTCAATGGTAGAAAAAGAAGTCAGTAACTTCATTTCTCAAAATCTACCAATTGAGACTTACCCAGACGAAGAAAAACCGAACTACAGGTGGTGGAAGTGCGGAGATATTCTCATGCCTTGCGGAGGAACTCACCCCCGCAATACTAGTGAGATTGGCTTGATAAAGCTAAAAAGAGATAATGGAGGGCAGGGAAAAGAAAAGGTAGTAACATCGCTTAGAAGTATATAGGTTCTTTTTATTAAAAAAGAACTTTTTTATTTCAAAAAATAGATAATTATTTCAACTGCTTTATTTAAAAAAGAATTCTACCACTCAACTGCCATTCCCGCTTGCCCGCCTCTGGAAGGAGAAGTCAGAAATCTGAAGTTACTCTTGTCGGTTTCTTGCATCTCTAATCTAAAAGTAGTATAAATAAAGCAACAAAACACCCGACATCCTAAACTATAAAAAATGCCTCATTCTCAAATAATAACAAACTTAATAGTCAATTGTAACACCTCTTTTTGAGGTGTTTTTTAAATATGAGCAATAAAATCGAAAATCAATTTTTATCTCTTGAAAGATCTTTTCAAAGATTAAAAGATAATTATAAAAAAGATCCTCATATCGAAGATTATGTTTATTCTTTTTTTCAAGACTGTTTTCATTTTAAGAATTACGTTATTAATTCTGGCTTGATAGATAAAAACGATGTAAATGATTTTATAGAATTAAATACTGATATGAAGATTTGTAGAGACATATGTAATGGAAGTAAGCATTGTATTAATAACAATCCATCAATTGATAGAGATATACATAAAAATATAAATAAAAGAAATTATAAAATAATAAAACCTATTACAGAAGAAAAACATTATTGTTTTATTCACGGTAAAAATATTCCCGCCTTAGACGCTCTTGAATTAGCAGAAAATTGTTGTTTATTGTGGAAAACTTTTTTAATAAAAAATAAGCTATTATAGATAGAGATATTTATGAAAATATGTATATATTGCAAAACAGTCGATCAAGAAAAATTTAAGGGAGTAGAGCATGTAATGCCTCAAAGTTTTGGCACTTTTGGATCAGAAACTCCGACATTAAACTGTGTTTGCGATGAATGTAATAATTATTTTGGCAGAGAGCTTGACCAGGCACTAGCAAGAGACACTTTGGAAGGTATAACCAGATACAAGAAAGGTATATTTTCGAAAGAACAACGTTTTCCCAAGAATGTAAAATTTGAACTTGAAGAAACAGAGGAAAATGGAGAATATGGAGGAACCATGCTTGGTGGATACGATCCTCTTACGGGAAAACCAATTGGGGTGATTCCTCAATTTTGGATAAAAAATATCAAAAAAAATAAGTGGGAAAAATATAGAATAAATCAAATAAGGGAATTAGAAATAAGCGACGAAATATACGGATCTGTTGGTCCCGGAAAAAGAGAAATGCGTATTATTGGATCTTCAAAAAATGAATATGATGATGTTCTTTCGGAATTAAAAAAATATAAAATACCTTATAGGGAAAAGGAAATGTTGTCACCCCCTCCTTTTATAGAAAAAGCAGACCCTACTGGGAAAGCTGAGTTAAGGATAAATATAATAGGAAATATTAATAGAAAAATAAAAAGAGCTCTTGTTAAAATACTTTTTAATTTTTCTACTTACATATTAGGAGAACAAGAAACTTTAAAATCGGCGTGGGATAAAGCCAGAAATTTTGTCAGAAATGATGAAGACACTCTATCGGGAAGATTTTCTCAAGAACCATTTTGGGATGGTCAAGAAACTAAACATTTTCGCTTTGAATCTAATAGTTACAATATTCGTATTGAAAATAAAAATGGAAATGTTATTGGTATCATACAATTATATAATCTTTTTACATATGAATTTTTCCTTGCAGAAAATTATTTTATACCTCCCGAAAAAGAAACTGCTTATCGCTTAACTCCAGGCAAAAAACCATGCAAAGGTATTAAAATGAAAATATCATAAGCATATTAAGTTCGACACAATAAAATATTTTGTATTGTCTCATTTTAGCAAAGCTTAGACACCTCAAATTAAATATTACTAAAATCTCTCAAAAAAGCTTATTAGATATTGATAAAATATCAATATTGCTATATATTCTAAATACTTAGATTAATCTAGGTGGTGAATTATAATTGAATTCGTCATAGGTATACCTTATCACGATCCAAGTGGTCTTGTTGCTGGAACCCTTCCCCCTGAAATCTTTAAAACCCAAATTTTCTTGGTTAATC